>CAYVDQ010000084.1:0-5995 GCA_964450615.1 uncultured Eubacteriales bacterium
AACTGACCGAACGCCACCGCAGAATAGTAAAAATGGATCGGATTTTCCACCGTCTGCAACGACAGCGTACGTTCTACGAACACGTACATGCGGTAATAGTTACCCTCGTGCTCCAAATACGCTTTGCCGTCCTTGGTCGGAATGATCTGCAAGCATTCGCGCTCCGGATCACCGCCGGCGGCAACCACCTGCTCGCGAATGGTCTCGGTCACGCGCTGAATGTTGCTCATGAGTCCCGCAACGTTCGGAAATACGTTGTGATTGATGCGTTGCAGAATATACCGCTTGTCGGCAGCCTGCACGCAGTAGGTGTCGTTAATATGGCCGCATCCGTACGGCTCTGCGGTCAGCGGCTCGCGGTCCAGTGCAAATTGTTTTGCAATCTCTACCATATTCATACTGTATTCTCCTTACATCTCAGCCGGGTAAATACCCTTTTCGGTCATATCCGCAATGGCATTTTGAACGTCGATCTTATCTTCAGCATAGGTCATGCCGTACCAACGGTCGGGGGTGCGCAGAACCGTGGTCTCCGCCTCGCCGTCCGCCATCATATCGTTGACCGCAAAAGGCAGGAAGAACTCGGCTTTTGCGGGATTGGCTTTCGCCGTCGTATCCAAGAACGCCTTGAAGCGCTCGTCCAGATGATCCAACATCGCGGCAGGGAATGCCCACGCGTTCATCGAAACGGCGCAACCGGCGGGAAGCACTTCCCAGGTCTTGCCGTCATCCTCGCTGAACTGCGCCTTGCCGTCCACCATTTCAATGTGGGTGCGCTCGACAAGACCGCACAATTTACCGTTCTCGTCAACCGAGCAAATACCGCGGGACACGTATCCGTTTTCGGTCAGCGTGTTTTCCAAAATATACGCCGACATCGCAAACGACATCGGACCCTCCGGCTGCGGCTTGGACAAGAAGTCCGATAACAGCTGATAGCTTTCACGACCGTAGAAATCATCCGCGTTGATCACCATGAACGGCTCGTTCACCACACCGCGGCAGCATAAAATCGCATGAGCGGTTCCCCACGGCTTGGTACGTCCTTCCGGAACGGTATAGCCTTCGGGCAGGCGGTCTAACTCTTGGTACACGTATTCCACCGGAATCTTCTGCGCAATACGATCGCCGAGAAGCTCCTTGAATTCCTTTTCGATCGCATGCTTGATAACAAACACGATCTTGCCGAATCCGGCTTGAATGGCATCGTATACCGAGTAGTCAATCAGCAATTGACCGTTCGGGCCGACAGGGGTCAACTGTTTCAGTCCGCCAAAGCGGCTGCCCATACCGGCAGCCATAATCACGAGAGTCGGTTTCATGTACAATTCCTCTTTTCATAAAATTACTCTTTTATGGTACTCCATCACGCCCCGTTGCGCAATAGCCGTTTTGTCAAAAATCGTGCATTTTTCGTCACGGTGACATCTTGCCATTGAAAATTGCAACGGAATACGCTATACTGTACTCATACTATACTGGGAGGAACCAAAAATGTCAATATTAATTACCGGCGGCTGCGGCTATATCGGCAGCCACACCTGTATCGAACTACTCTCGTCCGGCCACGACATCGTGGTACTGGATAACTTCTACAACTCGGATATCGAGGCACTGAACCGCGTCAAAGAACTCTCCGGCAAGGATTTCCCGTTCTATGAGTGCGACATCCGCGATGCCGAAGGGCTTCGCCGCATTTTCCGTGAACACAAGATCGATGTTGTCATTCATTTCGCAGGCCTCAAAGCGGTCGGCGAATCGGTCGAAAAACCGCTTGAGTATTTCGACAACAACGTCAACGGCACGTTGGTGCTGTGCAGTGTCATGCGCGAGTTTGGTTGCAAACGCATGGTGTTCAGTTCGTCTGCCACCGTGTACGGCATGAACAACCCCTCCCCGCTGAACGAAACGATGGAGGTCGGCGCGGTCACCAATCCGTACGGCCGCACCAAGTTTATGATTGAGTGCATCCTGCAGGATCTCTGCGTATCCGATTCCGACTGGTCTGTGGTATTGCTTCGGTATTTCAACCCCATCGGCGCGCACAAGAGCGGCCGCATCGGCGAAGATCCGAGCGGCATACCGAACAACCTCATGCCGTACGTCACACAGGTGGCGGTCGGCAAGCGCGAGAAATTGTCTGTCTTCGGTAACGATTACGACACACCCGACGGCACCGGTGTGCGTGACTATATTCACGTCGTTGACCTCGCCCGCGGTCACGTGTGCGCCGTGAACTACGCGCTGAAAACCACCGGTATTGAAGCGGTCAACCTCGGCACCGGCACCGGTTACAGCGTGCTGGATCTCGTCAATACTTTCAAAAAAGTCAATAATATTGACGTTCCGTATGCCATCGTCGAGCGCCGCCCCGGCGACATCGGCACCTGCTATTCCAACCCCGCCAAGGCAAAGGAACTGCTCGGTTGGGAAGCGGAATACGGTCTGGAAGACATGTGCCGCGACGCCTGGCGCTGGCAATCCCAAAACCCGAAGGGTTACAAAAATTAACAACTTCTCAAAAAGGAGTCGACGCTGTGCGCCGACTCCTTTTTTATGCCTCCCTCTGATGAGGTAGCGAAGCGACATCCCGCGGCGAGATGCTGTCTTTTTACCCGCAAAAAGACTGGGGGATTGTCTAACACCCGCAATCCTAAAATCAACACCGTAGGAGACGATGCCCACATCGTCCCGCACCTATAACCCCCACAATCTCAAACCACCCTCGTAGGGCGGGGATTTATCCCCGCCGTTACAATCCGTCGCGCCCACGCGACACCGCCGTTTTTTATCCCGCTATCGGCAACAGAACCTGCTGCCTTATTCTATCCTAATGCTTCTACCAAAAATTTAGCGGTAAACTGTACACCTTCACAAAATGCCCTTTCTGCAACCAACGACACATACTCCTCTACACAATCCGCATATTTCTCAAATCTGTCCTTTTCTTGCTCTTCCATAAGTGTATAAAGCACTGCTTTATTTTTTGCCATCAACCTTGACAAATCTTCTATATCCGAATCTTTGTTTCCGCATTTCTCCACCGGTATAACGTGTCCGTACCACATATCACGTATGACCTTTTTCATGAAACATCACCCCTTGAAAAATATTATAGACAATTTTCGTCTAAAAGTCAATAGACGGTTTTTATCTACAGTATACTGGTCATGGGTGATGAAAATGCTTTTGTCTTTTGGAGAAAAAATTAAAAACCTGCGCGAAGATGCTGATTTAAGCCAAACCGAACTTGGCAAGGCCATCAATATGACTCAGCGTAAGGTATCCTATATTGAACGCGGGCAGTGCGAACCGAGTATGGAGGACATCGCCGCGTTAGCACAGTTTTTCAAAGTCTCCGCCGATTATTTGTTAAATGTTCCAAAAGGTTACACCTACCCCGAAAAGAAATGATTTGCCGCCATGCGCGGCTTTTTCTTGCAAAAATATGGTGGTTGACCGTAGGGGCGGATATGATCGGCCCGCCTTCAAATCCGTCGCGTCCCGCACTCTCGGCTCCCTCTGACGAGGGAGCTGGCGAGCGTAGCGAGACTGAGGGAGAGAAAAAATCCGTCGCGCTTTGCGCGACAGCTTCATTATTCATTATTCAATATTCGCCATTCATTAAACAAGACCTCGTCCGAAAGGACGAGGTCTTTATGGTTAAATCTTAAATTGCCATTATTGCTTCTTCAACCAACGCTCACGCATCAAAAATGCCACACCTTTTGGCTGACGCTGTCTGGTGAACATACCCTTTTTGTTGCCGTCAAACCGCCTTAATTCCGATTTGGTCATAAAATCCGCAAACGCCCAGGGATGCTCGCCAACAACGAATTCGCAATCATCCAGCGCGCGATGGTTTTCACGGTAGTATTCCATTTGGTACTCCTCCGAGTAGAGCGTTTCCGGGAGCTTATGGTTACCCGCAATCGCATCTGCACCGAACTCCGACATAAAGATGGGCTTACCGGTCTTCTCGTGCCAAGCGCGGAACTCCGTCGTTAATCGGGGATAAATGGTCTCCAACTCTGTCGTATTGTAATACCACGAATAGTAGCGGTTTATGCCCAGTATGTCAAACAGATGTCCCACCGTATCGACCTCCGCCACGTTATCCGTCACATTCGCCACAAGGCGGGTGTTGTCTAACGAACGAACCAGATCCACCAACTCCGTAAAATACGCAAGCGCATTCGGGTCCTGCGTTTGGGCTTCATTGGACACGTTCCACATAATCACGCACGGATGGTTCTTATCCCGTTCATACAGTTCGCGCAACACGTCCTTGTGGTGCGCCAATGTCTTTTCGTCCACCATGCCTTCTGTGAACACCGGTTTGGGTGTCCAGAAATTCATACCGACCGCCGGTACTTCGTCAATGACCAAGTACCCTTGGCGATCTGCCATCTGCATCAATTCCTCCGAATACGGATAATGCGACGTGCGGATAGAATTGGCACCGATCCAATTCAGCAACTCAAAATCCCGCGCGTTGACCGCTTCATCCAAGCCCTTTCCCTTGATGTCGCTGTCCTCGTGCTTGCCGAAGCCCTTCAAGTACACCGGCTTATCGTTGATAAGCAACTGGGTAGCTGTCGTCTTGACGGTACGGATACCCACAGGGATGGTATAATGATCCTCACCGGAACGAATATCCAATTGGTACAGATATGCCGCTCGCACCTCCCACAAATGTGCGTTAGGTACACGCAAGTTCCCTTGCGCTCCCACCGCTTGTGCAACGGTCGCACCGTCCTCATCAAGCAAAGTAACCTCGCAGTCCGTCGACCCCTCAACCACCACTTGATAGTTTACGATGCCATCGGTACCGTTAATATCCGTGGTCACGGTCACGTCTTTGATGTAAGAAGCGGGTGTTGTGTAAATTCTCACCGGGCGATGAATACCGGAATAGTTAAAGAAGTCAAACTGGTACCGCTGCATTTTCTCGCCTTGCGGATAATAGGCGGGATCGCAGTCTTCAAGAAATCCAAACGGAATACACGACTGATCCAATATGTTGCTGACCGCTACCGTCAGGCGGTTACTGCCCGCGCTCACATGCGCATTCAATTCCACTTCAAACGGAAGAAAACCGCCCTTGTGCGCCGCCACCTCTTTGCCGTTGACGTACACAACAGCGTGATGCGTCACACTGCCGAAACGAAGCACCATGCGTTTGTCCAGCCAATCGCGGGGAATAGCGAACTCCCGCTCATACCACACAAACCCCACATGATCTCTCAACTTCTTGTCCGTGGTGATATCGTTGTAACTGGCGGGTACCGGCATCTCGATACAATTTGTCAAAGGCCGCTCATACCATTTTTCCTCGGAACCCTGATGCAGCCGATCTTCCTTACGGAATTTCCAAATGCCGTTCAGGAATTTCACCTGTCGAATTTCATTTTCAATCGGGAACAGCATTGCGCTCCACCCCTTACCCATGATTTTCGTTGCTTTCAGTATATAGTAAACCGTTTGGAAAATCAATGCCGATTGATAAAAAATTAGTTTCCATCTTCACACCAACAGCCTATATAAATCTCCCTTGTGTAAAGAGGGCTGTCGCGCGTATGCGCGACTGGTGGATTATCCTCCTGCTCCGGCTCCCTCTAACGAGGGAGCCGGCGAGCGCAGCGAGACCTAAGGGAAAGAAAGCCTCGCTTTTCGGCACCTACCGCCCCGCGCAACACCGACCTGCCTCCCTTGCCTAAAGGTAGCGAAGCGACATCCCGCGGTAGTGAATGACAGTCCGGTGGACTGTCAGAGCCGCGGGTGGACCGAGCCGCAGCGAGACGGGGAACCGCCGCAGGCGGTGGAGGGATTTTCTTACCTAGTCCCTCTTGCTTCAAAAAAAGACCTCGTCCGAAAGGACGAGGTCTTTTTGATTGTGTGACTTATTTCACGAGCTCGATGATGGCCATCTCAGCAGCGTCACCGCGGCGGGCGCCGATCTTGATGATGCGGGTGTAACCGCCGTTGCGGCCCT
>CAYVDQ010000085.1:0-5963 GCA_964450615.1 uncultured Eubacteriales bacterium
CCGTCGCTGCATCAAATGCCGCGGCGGAGGTCGTATAATTGCTGGTATCCAGCCCTATATAAAAGCTCATATTATGCCTCGTGTCGGCGAGCAATACCACCTAACACGCCGTTGATAAAAGAGGCATCGGCATCGCCGCCGTAACGTTTGGCCAGTTCAACCGCCTCGTTGATAGAGACACTGACAGGAATCGAACTTTCCCACAACATCTCATAGGTCGCAAGACGCAAAATCGCCAAAGCGACACGAGACAAGCGATCCTTACTCCATTTATGAGAGAATTCCGTGATCTGTGCATCGATCTCCTCGGTGTGTGCCAAAACGCCCTCGGTGAGCGACAGTGCAAACGCATCGCGCACGGTCTCTCTGGCTTCACCCGCATTTTCTAATATTTCATCAAGCGGTGTGTCCGAAAAGCTCTTTTCGAACAGCAACACAAACGCAAGTTCTCTTGATTCACGCCGCGTCATACTACGCCCTTGCCTTTCCTTATGGAACAGTGCAAAAGCCCTCTACAATATTGCAGAGGGTTGCACTCTTATTCCGTTGTTTCTTTCTTTTCCGTTTCTTTTTTCTCTTCCAATACGATACCGGCAATGTGAACATTGACCTTGGTAACCGGACGGCCCGTCATGGATTGAACCTCATCCTTGACAACGCGTTGTACCTCACCGGCAACATCCGGAATGCGCACGCCCGCTTTCAGATTGATATACAGATCCACGATGGTTTCGCTTTCATTATTGATGACCGCCACACATTTGGTAGCCGAATTGCCGACCAGTCCGCGCAGGTCCTTGATGCGAGGTGCCATGCCTGCCACGCCCGGCACCTCAACAGCCGCCGTGCTGGCAATTGTTGCAATCACTTCTTCGGAAATGATGCAACGCCCTTCCGGAGTTTGATATCCTTTGTCACCCATAACGATGACCTCCTTTGCATTTATGGCTATATTATATACCATAAAGTACCCGAAGGGCAACTGTTTTTTATTATTTTACGGTTACAATATTAATATTTTGTGCCGGAATATCCGCTTGAGAGGTAACAACCTGCGAAATTTTAGCCGTATCCTGCACGGTCAGGCTGTCACTTTGCACCACCACGCTGCACGAGTCATCCGCAATATACACCACACAATCCGAAAAACCTTTCGCCTTAATTAGGCTTTCTATGTTACTTTCCTGCTCGATCGCCTTGGTAATGGCAATCACCTCGGCGGTAACGGTCTGCTTTTGCTCATCGGTGGCCTTGACATCATTCAGCAGATCCTTCACCGTTTGCACCGCTTCCTCGCGGGCAGCCTCCCGACTTCCTCGCGCCTGCTCAAAATACTCTGCTGCCGTCGGGGTATCGGTCGTCCCATTGACGCTGATCGCCTCACCCAGCGTTTTATCGTCGTTTGGCTGTTCTGTTTGTGTGTTGCTGTTATCCACCATACCGGTTGGACCCTCTGCAAAAAAATAATTGAGATAGATCGCCACTCCGAGAGCGAGCACCAGGGTGCCGAGCAGCACCGTCTTTTTACCAAGAAACTTTTTCATGCGATGAACTCCTTTACGAAAGTTTTGTGATACAAACACGTTTAGAAGAAACATTTAAAGCAACTGTCACCGCTTGTGACACGCGGGCGCGCACCTCCTCGTTATCTCCGCCTTCACAGACCACCACCACACCACGCACGGTCGGTTGGATTTCGGTTACGAGAAGACCCTCGCGGCCGTTGTCGGTGTCAATAAGGATAGCCGCGCTTTCGCTGTCATCCCGCTGTGTCAGCCGCGTATCCCCGTTGCTGGTATCTTCCTCACGGTCAGAATTGCTTTTTTGCTCGGTAGCGTAAACGTATTCCACACTGTTTTCCAGCGTTACCATGACTTTACACGCGCCCACACCGTCAATACTCCCGATCAAAGCGGTCAGCCGTTCCTCCGTTCGGTAAATAAAATCGTCAACGGTCAACACCTCCGCTTTTTCAACCTTTTCGGGAACAAATTCAGGGATAACAAGTAATAACACACCAAGAATCCCGCAAACGATCAGTGCCGTGCGCGCCTTGCCGGATGCTGAAAACGCTCGCAAGCGCCCCGTCCACACCGATAGAATTTCCTGCATTTTCCGTCACTCCTCCGTCTTAACGACAACCGTCGTTTCCAGTTGTTTTTCCAACACCTCCCGTACCACTGCCGCAATGGGCACGCTTTGTTTGTCCACGTAGATCGTAATCTGCTTCATATATATGCCTCCCGATTCCGAAGTATCCGTAATAATTTCCACTTTTTTAGAGATGATATTTCGCGTTGCCATCGCCTCGTCCACGAAAGCGACAGCAGCCGCTTCCACCTGCTCCGTCAGTTGCTCGGTCACACGTTCCTCCAGCAATTCCGTGACAACATCCGGTGGCAACAGATCTATCTCCAGTTCCGGCAACGAGTAGATATTCAACAGCGGCAATGCCAACGCACACAGAAAAAAAGATGCCGTTATCAGTGAAAACAGCTTCCCGCTCCCTGCCCTTGGCGCGAGCAAACGAATGGCTGTACAGCCAAGCGCCGCCATACAAACCGCGGCGCTCCACGCGCGGATCTCACTCATGTCGTCCCCCCTGCTGCAACGGTGATAACCGTCAGTGATACCGTCAGCAGCATCCCGCTGACGCACAGCACCCCCACCAGGCACCGCATGATACCGTGTGCTGTTTTAAGAAGTTCCGAAAACGATAGCAACCCAAACAGTTCGGCAGCCATTTCCCCCACCGACAGCATCAGATTCCAAACCAAGCACGACAACAGCGGCGGCAATACGATGATAAGCGTCGCCGCGATACCAAAGCAACCCACCGTTGACCGCAGCAGATGCAAGCACCCTCGAATCGTAGAAAACGCTTCGCTGATCGATCCACCTACCACCGGCACAAAATGAGCAATCGAAAACCGCAAAGCACGATCACTGAGTTTATCCGCCGCCCCACCCACAAACGTCTGTAAAGACAGCACACCGGTAAACAGCACCATTCCCAGTGTCAATAGCCACGTTGCCGCCTTGCCGGTCATCGCACCGACTCGACCGAGCTTCAGTTCCGGTGTCAATGAGCCGGTAAGTCCCAGCGCCAACGAGATGGACAAAAGCGGCACAATCAACGAACCCGCCACCCAAGACAACAGTTCAGCAGCATACAGTACGATCGATTGAAACGATACAGCAGCCGACAGTTGCCCACCGCTCACAAGGATTCCCGCATACACCGGCACGAAACTGGACATAAACACCGATACCGATTTCATCGCCTCGCTTATGCGCTCCAGTTGACCGGCAATGGGCAGCATCACCGTTCCGCACGCTGCCAGCGCACAGATAACGCCGAAAACCGACGCTATCTCCTCGGTGCGCAACGTTTGCCGCATACCGTCTACCCACGCATAAACAAGCAGAATGCCAAGCACCGTCCCGCAAGCCGCAAGCGGTTCACCTGCCGCCGTTTTGCACAATTCCCACAATTCACTGAACAGTGATTTGGTATCCAATTCGGTAAAGGTATCCGCTTGCAGCGAATCAATGTTCAAACGCTCAAGAAGTTCCCGAGTTTCCTCCGGCAAAGAGTGCAACAGCGCTTCACCGCCGCTCGCCTCCAGCTGTTCACGGTATAACTCGTCGATCGTCTGCGCCCGAGCAGGTAATGCGAACAGTGCAAACAATACAAGAGTGCATATTCCCGCTTTTACCGTCCGCATAACTTATCCTTTCTCGATGAGCGACAGTGCAATACCACCGATCTTTTGGAACAGCGGCAGCGCAAGTGCAAGCAAGGTCAGCTTACCGGCAAGTTCGGTTTTAGCTGCCAGCCCCTGCTCACCCGCATCGCGACAAGCATCCGATGCCAACTGTGTGATCACACAAATACCGAGCGCCTTAAATAAAATTTGTATGTAGTCACCGGTCAGCCCGCTCGCTTCCAGCATCGTTCGAATATCGCCGAGCAGCGGCACCATCGTCCCGAGCGATGCCGTCACCATCAAAATCCCGGCAATCAGCGTCACACCCATCGCCTGCTCGGGGTGTGATCGACGAAGCATCACTGCCAAAAATGCGGTGATAACCGCCACCGCTGCGACCGCCATCCACTCCATCGTTATAACCCAAATACCGATTTGACCATGCGAAACAGATCGCTGATCTCCGTTACAATCATGGTTAACACGACAATCAGTCCTGCCAATGTCGTCAGCATTGCCTGCTCCTCACGGCCGGATCGTATCAACACCTGATTCAGCACCGCCACGATGATACCGATCGCCGCGATCTTAAAAATCAGATCCACTTCCATAGTGCTTCGCCTCTCTTTTTTCACAAAAGCAGAAGTGCCAACGCACTGCCGCCGCAAAATCCGAGCGCCATATACAACCCACCTCGGGTACGCGCTTCCACCTTACGTTCTTCCAAACATTCCCGAACCAGTCGGGAATAGTACTCACAATGATGAATCTCGCCGATGATGTCAGCCGTGCCCAACCCATCTGCAAAATCAAGAAACAAATTCATTTCCTGCTCGGAGAGCGCCCATGCACAACTCTGTTCCGTTACCGCCGCCCGCCATGCTATGCGAAATTCACCGTCAGCGGACAACCGTTTTATCGTCTCCTGCAGGAGGGGGAAAGTTGAAAATTCCGTCATCTCGGCCAGCACGCGTAACACGTCGGCAACCGACATGGCCGTATAGCGGATATTTTCTGAAAACCGTTGCAAAAACCGTTCAAACAACGACAGCATGGTGATGCGATGTTTCAGTGTGTGCCGTGCGGTCATTCCGACACCAAGCCCCGTCAGCAACAACGTCATGACTCCGAACACTTTCATGTAACCATTCCTCCGTTCGCAACACCCGTGCGATTTCGCCGGGTGCTTGCCGTCCGTGCAGTTGAATCAGATACTCAAACACGCCACGTTCCAGCATCTCCCGCAATCCGTCACGCCGATACAGTTCCTCCCATGATCGGGCATGCACCGTGGCAATCGTCGGTACGCCTCGCAAAAAGCCGTCATACACCGCCGACAGCTCATCCGCGTCCCCTAATTCATCCAGTAATACCGCACGCGGCGCCAAGCAGCGCACCGCCTGCTCGATCCCAACCACCTTGGGGGTATAGCACAACACGTCACAGCCGACTATCGGTCTGCCGCCCGACAGTTCGCCGCGTTCATCGATGACCGTTACCGGCAATCGGCGGCGCGCTAATTGGAGGGCGAGGTCGCGTAAAACACTGGTTTTTCCACCGGCAGGTTCACTGCATATCAGCGCACTGTGTACGTGATCGTCGCACAGAAACGGTATTAACCTTTCGGCACAACCGTTGTGCTCTCGCTTCACACGAATGCACAGGGCATTGATCGCGCGGTAACCGGTAACCCTACCGCCATCCAATACAGCTGTTCCGGCAATACCGGCACGGCATCCATTCGCCGTAACAAAACCGCGCCGCAATTCTTCCCAATGCGCGTATACCGAATACTCCAGGAGACGATCAGTTGTCTGCCGAAGCAACGCTTCGCTGCATACGACTCCGCACGCACGCCTTGCAGTAACCTCCCCTGCAGCGGTAACGAACCATTCCTCGCCGCCGAATCCCAGCGAAACGGCCTGTCCCGATCGCAGACGAATCTCCTGTACACGGCCGCCGATCGTCTCATCCAACACAAGCAACGGCACTTGCAGTTCATGCGGCAGCAAGGATACTGCCGTTATATACCCTTTCATGTTTCTCTCCACCTGCCTGTCCTATTCTTATGCATCCTCCCGCCCCGTTAGAACAAAAAAGCAACGGGCTCGCCTTACGGCGAGCCCGTTGCTTTAGTTAGAGGGGTGTTTTGAGGAGGGGTAATGCACCCAGCTTAACGGAACAGTTCCGGTGCGGCTCCATCCCTGTTCCCTGAGTACGCTTTCAGTGTAACAAACAATTCGGATAGGAATG
>CAYVDQ010000086.1:0-5934 GCA_964450615.1 uncultured Eubacteriales bacterium
GCGATACGGTGGACGTCACCATTGATAACTTAGCGTTCAAATATGCCGGCTTGTTCGCGGTGATCGGGCAGGAGCGTACGCGCAATGTCCGTATTACCAACTGCGAGCTTGGCTGGGTCGGCGGTTGCCGCTTTATGAAAGGCAAGGTCGGCCTTGGAAACGCTATTTCATGGTGGAAAGATGCTGCCGGCGGTTTGGTGGAAAATTGCTGGATCTATCAGTGCTACGATGCAGGCATTACTCCGCAGGGGGTTGGCGAGCCCCATTCCTACATAGATATGGTATTTCGTAACAATCTGATCGAATACTGCAACTATTCCATTGAGATATTCGACAGAAATAACGAGAGCGTCTGGGACGGTCTCCTCATTGAAGACAACATTTTGCGTTTTGCCGGCTACGGATTTGTGCCGGCAGCTGCGCGGCCGGATAGCCGTGTCGGTGTTGCACATTATGTTGGCTGGAGTTGGAACTATGATGCGTTTCCCGGCAAGGGATTCGTGATGCGAAACAACATTTTCGATTGTTCTGCCAAAAACCTTGTTTTCTGGTACGGCAAAACCTATACGGAAGGGTTGACCATTTCCGGAAACAGCTTCTATCAGAAAGCGAATGCCAGCGGCAAAGCGATTCACTTTGCCGAAAACGAACCGCAAACCGCCACCAATCAAGAAGAACTTGAAGCGGCTGTTCGCTTGTTTGATCCCGATGCAAAAGTCATTAAATGGCTGGATTGATTCCGCGGTGAAGAAGCGGGTATCAAATGCTTTTAACAAATGTTGAATGTTATCACGACCATAAATCATGGTGTTTTATTCAGATTTAAAGGTAGCAGAGGTGTTAACTGTGGGTAAATTACTCTTAAAAGAAGTACATGCTGAGGTTCTTCCGAAAGGGAACAGCGCTGCCAAATTCAATCCCCAAAAGGGTGGTGCCGATGCCGAGGCAGAAGCCTTACGGCAGGAGATCCTGAATGCAAAGGATAACCTCGTAATTACCGGTACTGCCTATTATGTTTCACCGAACGGTGACGACGCCAATGACGGCACGTCTCCCGAAACGGCGTGGAAGACCCTGGATGCGGTCAGAAAGCACGAGGATAGCTTTGAGGCGGGCGACGGTGTCTTGTTCGAGCGCGGCGGTGTGTGGCGTTCGCAGATCACGTTGGAAGCCACCATGTTTGATCCGGCTGTGGAAAAACCTCCGCTGCCGATTCTGTTCAGAGCAAAGTCCGGCATGTCGTACGGCGCGTACGGCAACGGCCCGAAACCCGCGATCTACGGTTCCTTTAAAAACTACGCGTGGGAAGAATGTTGGGAGCCGACCGAGTTTGAGAACATCTGGAAGGTCGAAACCCCGTACGCCGATTGCGGTGTTATCGTGTTTAACCACGGTGAAGAAGCGGGCATCAAACGCTTCATGGGGCATCACATCGAGAAGATCGATGACTTAAAAGAAAACTTTGAATTTTATCACGATTTCGTAAACGCTACCCTGTATCTGTATTTGGATAAGGGTTGCCCGCACGACGTGTATGAGGATATCGAACTGTGCGTTCGTGAGGATTTCTTGTATATCGGTACGGGAATTGAAAACGTGACGGTGGATAATTTGGCGATTAAGTACTTCGGTCACTATGGTAGCCAAATTAAGGCAAAAACCAAAAACATCCGCTTCACTAACTGTGAAATGGGTTGGATCGGTGGATGCGTTTGGGTACATGCCAAATACCCTTACGCCCCCGGCTCTCGTCTCGGAAACGCCATTGAGTTTTGGGACGTTTCCGAAGACGCCCTGATGGAATATAACTGGATCTACCAAGTCTTTGATGCCGGTTTGTCGCCGCAGGCTGTCACTAATCCCGGTCATTTCAAGAACATGGTGATGCGCAAGAACCTCCTTGAATATTCTACGTATAACATTGAGTTCTTCCATCGCAATCCGGGGACCGACTGGGACGGCTATTATATCGAAGATAACATCATCCGTTTTGCCGGTTACGGTTGGGGAGACCAACGGCATACTGTCTATCCTACGTCGAATATCTGTGGTTGGACGTTTGTGTATGATGTGTCCCCGCGTATTTACATTCGCAACAATATCTTCGATTGTTCGAAATATAATACGGTGTTTTGGCACTGGGGTGACGGTCGCGAGTATCCGGAAGTCGAAATTACCGGTAACACGTTCTACGAGAAAGACAGCGGTACCGGTCAAGCAATCCACTATGCCGGTAACGAGCAGATGACGGCAAGCAATCAGGAAGAACTGGAAACGGCGATGAAATCGTTCGATTCCGATCCCAAGCTGATCAAGTGGTTGTCATAATACGGTATAGGTAATATTTGTACAAACCCATCGGGTAATGTTGTCGAAGATGGCGTTTGACAGTAACTTTTAAATTTTTTGAAAAAGGTGGTGTCGGCAATGAAAAGGATGTTGGCGTTTGTTGCTGCATTGGTGTTAGTGATTGCGTTAGTTCCTGCGTATGGTGTATACGCTGCTGAAGCAGACGTAGAAGTAGAAACAGAAACGGGAACCGAGCCTGAAACCGATGCAACGACCATCGAAACCCCCGATGCTTCCTACGAGGCATATCTCTCTGCGCTCCCGTCCTTGGAACAGGCGCAGACGGGTGTGGAGGTAGAAGTGAGTGCCGTTTTCGGTACGGAACCCGTCACGATTACGATCGAGGTACCGGCAGATGGTTTGTATACCATCGGTATGGAGTATAAGGCGACGGAACGCAAAACAGCGCCTATTGAGATTGCGTTGGAAGTGGATGGCAACGTCCCTTATAATGCGTTGAATGCCCTGGAGTTCCCTCGCATGTGGACAAACACGGGCGAGATCAAAACGGACGGTCAGGGGAACCAAATTCCTTTGGAACAGATTCCGTACGAGGATTTCTATCGCAACGTTGCTCTTGACACGTCGGGCTGGGATGCTGACCCGTATCTGATCGCATTGACTGCGGGTACGCATACGGTCACTATTACGCCTGTATCGGGCAACTTTGAAATCAAGACGTTTTTCTTCGGCGGCGAGGATGCGGTGTCCTCTTATCAAGCTCCGACAGATACCGGCGAGTATTATGACGGCGACACGATTGTCATAGAGGGCGAAGCGGCGGATTTAACCAACAGTTTTTGGATTACGGTCAAATCCGATGTGACGTCTCCGAATGTCACTCCCCACGATGCTGAAAAAAACGTCCTGAACTATGTGGGCGGCAACTGGAAAACCAGTGGTGATACGGTTACCTGGACAACACCCGAGTTGGAAGCCGGCTACTACCAGATTGGTTTTTCCTATCGCCAAAACACAGTTATCGGTTCCTCCAGCTACCGTGCTTTAAAGATCGATGGTAAACTGCCGTTTACCGAAGCAGGGGAGTTGGCATTCCCGTACGACAACAGTTGGCAGCGTGATTTCTTTGCCGACAAGGAGAGCGACACACCGTACCTCATTTATTTGGATGAGGGCGTTCACGAAATCAGCTTAACGGTTACGCAGGGCACGATGTCTGATATTACCACCTTGTTGCGTGATGTTGTTGCGACGTTGGGCGACTTGTACATGGATATTGTCATGATCACGGGTGAAACGGTTGACGTATACCGTGACTATGAGTTGTTCAAACAGATTTCCGATATGGAATCACGCATCAATGATGCTATGGAAAAATTAAACGAATCGTTGGCTCTCTTGGAGGAAGCTTCCGGAAGCACCAGCGGTTCCCACGCCGGTGTCATCAAAGCGATGGTGCAGGTGTTGGATCAAATGATGAACAACAAATACACTGCACATCGCTATAAGAGCAATTACTACAGCAGTTATTGCAGTCTTAGTGCAACGCTGAGCGAGATGCGAGATATGCCGCTGGATATCGATCAAATCTATTTGACGAAACCGGGCGACAGTCTGCCGAAGCAAGCGAGTTTCTTCAGCAGCGTTGGTTTCTCGATCCACCGACTCGCAGCATCCTTCTATTTGGATTACAACAATATTTCCGGTGCGACCGATGGTCAACAGTCGATTGACATTTGGGTTAACTGGGGCCAAGACCAAGCGCAGGTTTTGAATACCCTTAACCAGACCTTCACCGAAAAGACCGGTATTGCGGTCAATTTGAAGATCGTAAATGCCACGATCGTGCAGGCGGTTTTGTCGGGAAAAGGCCCCAATGTGATCTTGCAGCACAGCCGAAGCGAACCGGTCAACCTCGCGATGCGTGGTGTTCTGCGAGAATTGAGTTCCTTCTCGGATTATGAAGAGGTATTGGAACGGTTTATGCCGGGTGCAGAAGATCCTTATTATTACAAAGGTGAACTGTATGCATTGCCGGATACGCAGAACTTCTACATGATGTTCATCCGTACCGATATTTTCGAAAAATTTGGTCTTGAAATACCGCAAACGTGGGATGAGTTTGAGGAAGTCACGAAGATTTTGGCTCGTAACAACTTAGATGCGTCCATACCTTATTCGCAGATTACAACGACCACCGCGACCAACGCGGGTGTCGGTAGTCTGAGCTTGTTCCCAAGCCTTGTTATGCAGCGCGGATTGTCGTTGTATACCGAGGACGGCAAGAGTACGACCTTGTCCACTCCGGAGATCATTCAGACCTTCACAGACTGGACAGATTTCTACACGAAACTGAAAATCCCGGTTACCGTTGACTTCTACAACCGTTTCCGTACCGGTACCTGCCCGATGGGCGTCGCCGTGTATTCCACGTACAACACCCTCAAGGCAACGGCTCCGGAAATTGAAGGCCTGTGGAAAATGGTGCCGATTCCCGGAACGGTACAGGAAGATGGAACGATCAACCAAGCGTCTACCGGTGGTGGTACCTCTTGCTCGATTTTGAAATCGACACCGGAAAAAGAGGAAGCCGCTTGGGAGTACTTAAAGTGGTGGACGGATGTGGAAACCCAGACCACCTATTCCATGACGGTTGAATCCATCTTAGGCCCGACCGGTCGTGTGGCCATTTCCAATACTGAGGCAATGCTGAACGGTCTTTCTTGGGAAGACGATGCTGCTGATCAGTTGGCGGCAGCTTGGAGTCAGGTAAAAGAAGTTCCGGAGGTTCCCGGTAGCTACTATATCTCGCGTTCCATTGATCATTGCTTCTGGAACGTTGTCAATGCCGGTAAGATCCCGAAGGATATGTTGAATAAGTGGGGTCTTGAAGTGGATAGCGAAATTGAACGCAAATGGAACCAGTACGAAAACAGGTAAGCAAACCTGAAAGTATGTAGTAATTGTTTGGTATCCGGCAAACGACAACAGTAGTTTGCCGGGCACTCAGCAGATTTATGTAACAAGAGGAGGAAACAGGGTGAAAACAAAAATAGTACCCACCTCAAAACCGAAACTGTCCGGAGCAGGAGAAAACACGGCTTCCTGGTTGTTGCTGACACCGTTTATGGCGTTCTTTGTTTTGTGTACGCTCATTCCGGTAGGCTCCTCGATCGTGCTTAGTTTTTTTGATTACGATATGGTCTCAACTCCGATTTTCACGGGAATTCAGAACTATATGCGTATGTTCACAGACGACAGTGTGTTTTTCACGGTTTTGGGCAACACCTTAAAATTTGCGGTCGTAACCGGCCCGTTAAGCTTTTTACTTTCGTTTTTGCTTGCCTGGTTGATTAACGAATTCCCGCATACCGTCCGCAGTATCTTGTCGTTTTTGTTTTACGCGCCGGCATTGGTCGGTAACGCCTATTACATTTGGCAGGTTGCTTTCTCGGGCGATAGTTTCGGTTATGTGAACAACTTTTTGATCAGCTTAGGTTTTATCACCGAACCGATTCAATGGTTTAAAAGTGTCAGCTACAATGCCACGATCATCATGATCGTACAGTTGTGGATGAGCATGGGTGTTTCGTTCTTGGCGAACATTTCCGGTTTGCAGAACGT
>CAYVDQ010000087.1:0-5909 GCA_964450615.1 uncultured Eubacteriales bacterium
ACAACTGACGCACTCGAACCCGCCTCAAACGGCGGATTTTCGGCGCTTTGTGGTTAATCATATTGCTCACAAATCGTTTTCATTCTAACAAAACCTTGTCAAAATTGCAAGAAATTTTTTAAATTAGGATAAAACGCCTTGCACTGGAAAGGAAAAAGTTGTATACTGATAAAGGTATTATGAGGGTTTTTTCGGCTAAACAGGAGGGCAAAACAGTGGCTGGGGACTTGCATTGTCACACAAAATTATCCGACGGATCGCTCGGTATTGAGGATCTGATCAGCATCACAAAACGCAAAGGTCTGTCTACCATCTCGGTAACGGATCATGATTCGACTGCCGGTGCAACGCGTGCTGTCATTCTCGGCAAGCGTTCGGGCGTTCAGGTGCTTCACGGGGTGGAGCTTTCCACGATGGATCACAAGCGCGGTCGCAAAGCGCATCTGCTGTGTTATCTGTGCGATTCCCCCGATCGTTTGGAAGGACTGTGTCGCCGTATCGGCGAAGGCCGCCGTGCCGCCGGTATGGAAATGGTGCGCAAGGTAATGCGGTATTATCCCATCACGCCGGAACTGGTCGTCAAATGTGCCACCGGCAGCACCAATATTTTCAAACAACATATTATGCATGCTTTGCTGGATGCCGGCTATGCCGATTCGCTGTACGGTGATCTGTATCACAAACTATTCGGTAAAGACGGCAGTGCCGTCGTGCCGATCGAATATCCCGACACGCGCGACGTGCTCACCGCCATTCATGAAGCGGGCGGTATCGCCGTGCTGGCGCATCCGCACGTTTATCAAAGCGAGGATCTGCTCACGGAACTCGTGCCGCTCGGCTTGGATGGTGTTGAGGTGTGGCATCCCAGCCACTCCGAAGAACAGCAACAAGCCCTGCTGGAGTTCACCGCGCAACACACGCTGCTTGCCACCGGCGGCTCGGATTTTCACGGTATGTACTCCCGTACCGCGCGCCCGCTCGGCTCCACCACCATTTCGGATGATTGCGTGGATGCCTTGCTTCGTTATAAACAACAACTAAAAAAGAAAGGTTGATCCATTTGGCTTACCGTTATCAGACGCGCGGTGTCTGCTCCCGCTCGGTCACTTTTGATGTGACGGACGGCCGCGTACACAACGTACAGTTCGAGGGCGGCTGCAACGGCAACACCAAAGGCATCAGTGCGTTGATCGAAGGCATGGAAGCAGAAGACGCGATCCGCCGCTTATCCGGCATCCGTTGCGGGTTTAAACCCACCTCGTGTCCCGATCAGCTCGCGAAAGCCCTGCAAGAAACGTTAAATAAAGAGTAAAAAACCGCCGCGAGGACGTCATCAAGCGTTCCCGCGGCGGTTTTCGTTTTATACGACAGTTCCGTAGCATATGCCGTTTTGCCGGTTATCAATGCGCACTCGACACAGCGCACCTTCTTTGCCACCGCTGATAACGACCGGCACGTAGGTATCGGTATACCCTTCCAAGCGTCCGTCCTCGCGCACGGTTTCCGGCAATACCTCAACCGTCTTGCCGACGAGGCTCTGCGCATAAGCATCCGCGCACTCGTCGCCCATCGCGATCATCAGACGATTGCGGCGGGCTTTTTCAGCGTTCGATACCTGCCCCGCCGCCTTCGCCGCCGGTGTGCCAGCGCGCTTGGAATACGCAAAGCAATGAATGCGGGAAAATGCAATCTCTTTCGCAAAAGTGAGCGACTCTTTAAATTCCGCCTCGGTCTCACCGGGGAATCCTACCATAATATCAGTTGTCAGCGCCGCGTTCGGGAACCGCGAACGCAGTTTGTCACACAAGGTACGGTATTCTGCTGTGGTATAGTGGCGATTCATGCGCCCCAGCGTGGCATCACAGCCGCTTTGCAGTGCCAGATGAAACTGCGGACATAGCTTGTCACACGCCGCCAAACGATCAATTACTTCATCGGTCAGATGATCCGGTTCAATGGAGCCCAGCCGCACGCGGCGGATTCCCTGCACCGTACAAACACGTTCTACGGCATCACAGATGGACAACCCCAAATCCTGCCCGTAGGCAGTTAGATTGATACCCACCAGTACAACCTCGACATACCCCTGTCCTGCCAACTCGCGGACTTCCTGTTCCAATTCGTCGAGCGGCTTGGAGCGCACACGTCCTCTGGCATATGGAATGATGCAATACGAGCAAAATCGATTACAACCGTCCTCGATCTTCAAAAACGCACGCGTGCGCCCTTGGAATTCGCGGATCGACAGTTTTTCAAATTCGGTACCGTGCGGTGCAATGTCCACCACTCGCGTGCGGCGGATCAAAAACTGCTGTACCTTATCGGGTAATTCCTGCCGTTTCGCATTTCCGAGAATAATATCCGGCTCCGCAAACCCTTCTGCCATTTCCGGAAACGCCTGCGGCATACACCCGGTCAACACCAGCACCGCCTGCGGGTGCTCACGGCGGCAGCGGCGCAACAGTTGTCGCAGTTTGCGATCGCTCTCCCCCGTAACGGTACAGGAATTGATGATCAACACCGCGTCTCCGATGTCCGGTTGACCCTGTGTGAACTCAGCGGTCACAAACCCCTGCTCCTCCAGTTGCCGACGCATCGCTTGCGTTTCATATTGATTGACCTTGCAGCCCAACGTATAAAAATAGGCGTTCATACGGGCTCTCCTCTCTTGACTCTGCCTAAAAGTATACCGCGAAGTCATAGAATTGTAAAGTATTTTGCTTGACTTTTCCTTATAAGAACGATATACTGAATCGATAAAGGAGTTGTCAATTTTGGATAGTATTACACTGCTTTCTATTTCACTGGGTTTATCCATGGATGCATTTGCCGTTTCACTCAGCAACGGTACGTTCTTAAAGAAAGCATCACCGTTACAAACGATCAAGATTGCCGGTATGTTCGGCTTGTTTCAAGGGCTCATGCCCATCATCGGTTATTTGGTGGCAAGCCTATTCGCCGCACAAATCGTCGCCATCGATCACTGGATCGCATTCGCGCTTTTGTTGTTTATCGGCGGCAAAATGATATGGGAAACCCTGCACGAAGGGTGTGATGACGAACCGATTGGCAATCCCACCGGTTGGCGCACACTGTTGCTGATGGCAGTCGCCACCAGTATCGACGCCATGGCTGTCGGTGTCACCATGGCGATGACGCGAACCGAGTTGTTAGCACCGTGGTACGGTTTCCTGCTTTGTTCCGCTGTGATTGCCGTGATCACGTTCGTATGCTGTACGGCAGGTGTGCAACTCGGTTGTAAGACCGGCAGTTGCTGGGGCAAACGCGCGGAAATCGCCGGTGGTGTCGTATTGATCCTCATTGGTATTAAGATTTTGTTAGAACATCTCTTAGGATAAAGCCACTACATCAAACAAGACGGACACCTATATGGTGTCCGTCTTGTTTGATTGTACTCCATGTTAATTTTGCTTTTGTACCAGTTTGTATTCATCGTAAAAGCGAAACAGCGGGCAAGAGTTCCCTCGATTAGCGGAAAAGCGCGCCATATCATCTTCATCGAATCCGTCGACCGCATCGCAGACATATTCTTCGGTCACATCATCGTACGTAAAATACGCGCAATGTTCGCACTGATCCATTCATGGTCGCCCCTTTCGGTACTACAAGGCTATTGCACGCTCCCACACACATTGCAACTCGCACACCGTGTTGTTTTTGCATATTCAGCTTGGCCACCACAAACGGAGTTGCACATCCCAGTCGTTCAAATACTGCAGTAGTAATCCCAAATCGCGGTTGTTCACCTTTTTGTCCGCATTCACGTCACACGCGTACTTGTCCACCTGCACGTCCCAGCCATTCAAATATTGCAGAAGCAAGCCAAGATCACGGTTGTTCACTTTACCGTCACCGTCACCGTCTCCCGGTTTGTGAGAATCCGTGTTCACGAAGTGCCGATTTGACTCCGCACCGCAAGCCGTGCAATAATACACCAATTCAAAGCTGTCTGCCGTAACACATTCCGCCGTTGCTTCGCCCTCTGTGTGACCAAAAGCATCCACATAGTCTTCCTGCCAGCTTTCACCGCAAACACAGGTGTACGCGGTATACCCACGCTGTGTGCATGTCGGTTTCACGACAGACCGTGTTACATAATCGTGAGCATGATCGAGGTTCCACATATCATCGCTCAAAAACCGTGCCCAACCATAACCGGTCTCATAAAACACTTCCAACTTCCAGCCGGCAGTGTTGGTTGGTATGTTTTCAATCGCAAAAGCATCCGCGTTGAGTTTTCTGTAAGACCAGTTCAAATGTATCGACGTGTATCCTTTTGGGGCATTGTAAAAATTATACGTATCGCTGTCCTTAGCATCCAGAATCTTGATAATGCGATACGCAATCGGCGTACAGTTCTCGTATCCGCTAAGCGTTGCCGTGGTTCCAGAAACAGTAATTTCACCGCTGTCAATCACTTTGATACAAATATCCGTTTCGTCCTCATCTGTGTGGAAATAATACTCACCCACGCCATCAAACAGCGCCGCCAAATCGTATACCGTTATGCCATTCACTTGTCTTGACGGAAAAGATCCGGTGAGATAGCTTTTTGTTTTTCCGTCTTTGGTATAAAACACCGTTGTGGCGGTGGGAATATAAAACAACATGGTTTCATAATCCGTCACGTAGGTGTTGTTGCCGCGTTCAAAGATAATCGAAAAGTTATCGGGATATTCTTCGGGGATCTCCAAATCTTCGTTAATGTCACCGCGATAGACCGCCGTCCAACACTCTGCAAAATACCTTTCCCAATCTGCCGCAGTCACTTCAAACACCGTTATTTGATAGGCTTGCTCTACGATCGTGACGGATATTACATTTCCATCTTCGCCAACTGTCACTTTGATCACGCCGGCGACATGACCGCTGGTCCACAGCATGTCCCCCACTTCAAGAATATCAATGCTGTGACCGGTTTTTTTATGAAAACCTTGCTGTACTTCCTCCGAAGTGTATGGAAACTCATATCCCAATGCTTTCATAGCCGTGGTACTGCACACACTTCCCGACCATGCCGCCTCTGTGGCGGCACGGCCTCTGCGATCAACGGTATACAATAACGAAGCTGGATTCGCCATTGCACTGTAATATGTAGACGGATTTAAATTCCAAAGGGCATCCGTACCCTCGCGCCATGTGGAGGAATATACGATACCGTTAAAAACCTGACCCTTTTTATAATACCCTTCAGAACTGCCGCCATGCAACGGATGTGTATCCGCCGCCAACACAACAGGCTTCAACCACTGCGCACACAACGCTTCACTTTTGGATACCGTATTATCCTGCGGTGTGTACTGTGCTCCGCAATGACAAGTGTAAGTGGGATGAATGTATCGGTGAGCGTGCTCATTCCCAGCTTGTAATACACTTAGCGGAAACATATGCACCAGCAGCACAATCGTCATTAGCAACGTTGTCGCTTTTTTCACGTTCATCCCTCCCTTTTTTGAAAAATGAAAACGCGGCCATCACCACGCAAATGGTTTTCAGCGACCTAAAGATACAATATTGTTAATTTTATCATACCGATTACAAAAAAGCAAGAGACAACCGTTGTCGCGCTTGCCGAACTTCTCTAATGCACCATACTTAAACAATCATTGGTTATCCAAAATAAACTGCTCACGATCGTCGGCAGTCAAGTGGACAAGGGTAATTTCCACGTGTTTCATAACAATCCTTCCAAAAAAGAAAATACTCCGGCTATTGCGTACACAATAACCCGAGCTCACTCGGACACCTAATTTGGCAATATAAGCGCTATGGCACTCTGCCTCCGGTGACGTTTAATTTTTAATAAAAAAATAATCACCTAGTATACAGTTGGTGGAGATAAGCTGTTCTGTACAGTGCGGGAGTTTGTTCTCGTCTTTGAGTTTCGG
>CAYVDQ010000088.1:0-5850 GCA_964450615.1 uncultured Eubacteriales bacterium
TCCAGACTGTTTTGCAGCATGCGGATGGCGATCATACACAGGATGAACAAGGCGATGAAGCCGCCCTCGACTAATACCTGCAGTACAAGATTGTGCGAGTGAGGTGCGTCGACACCGGCGTTATTCAGTTGTTCCCAGAAATTGCTGATGCCGGGGCCGAGACCGAAAAGCGGACGGTCGATGATGGTGCGAATAGCAACGTCCCATGCCTCAAAGCGCTCAGAAATGGCGTGATCGTTGCTACCTTGGCCGATGGACAAAAAGCGGCTTATAATCGCCTCGGGAACCAAGGAAATGGCGGCGACTAAACACAGCGCAAGCGGAGTGATTCGTTTCAGATTGGAAACGAAGATCATCAGCAGGATGGAAATCATGGCGATATACGCGCCGCGCGAAAGGGAAACTGCCGCACCGAGAATGGCAATGAACAGGAAAATGCGAGAAAGCAAAGAACGGCGGGTGCGGAATTCCGAAAATCCGCAGTACCCGATCAGCGGCAGAACCATTGCCAAATACTCACCGAGAATGTTGGGATTGTTAAAGGTGCCGCTGGCGCGACCATCGGCCATGTGCAAGTCAACGTCCATCGGAAAATAGGTGTAGAAAAACTCGTCAAGAGGCAGCCACAACTGATTGGACACCTCTTTACCAAGAATGGTGATAAGCAAGTATTGCGCGCAGGCCACTGCCCCAACAAACGCGGCAGCCACACCCACCAAGAACAAAGCGGTGTGCAGGCGGCGACGTGTATATACCACGGTGGTGACGGTCAGGTAGCCGCAAAACATGACCACCCACATGGCAAGGGTGGACAGACTGTTGAGCGGGTGCGCGGAATAGAAAACGCCGATAGCGGTATAAATTAAATACGCCAACAGGATTTTGCCCAGTGTGCCGATCTGAATGGTTGCATTTCGCTTGCGGGCGTCCACGCCCGCGACAATGAGCGAGACGATTGCCAACACGGGGGCGCAGTATTCCGGAAAGATCGGAATAGCGGTGAGTAGCAGGATAGCCCACATAAACGCGTTCTCGTGATAAAACAGACGGTGCCATTCTTTGCGCATGAGCCATCCTCTCCTTTCCCATAATACTGTTATGAGTATACCCAAAAGTTGGTCGTTGTTCAATTATTGTTACAAACTTGTTACACTTTTCTCTTTACAGCGGCCCGTGGGAAATGCTACACTGTACGTAGTAAAGCAAGGAGGGGTCATATGAAACGGTATGCGGCGACTATGGCACTCGTTTGCCTTTTGTGTTCATTGTGCGCGTGCACAGCCGAGCCCTCCTTGCCGTTGCGCACCGATTTTGCGTTGGATACGGTCGTGACGATCACCCTTTACGACGTCGGTACAGCAGATGCCGACGACGCGCTTTCTGCCGGTTTTGCCGAGATCGAGCGCCTGGAAACACTACTCAGTGCCACACGGGAAAACAGCGACGTGATGCGTATTAACACGGCGAACGGACAGCCGGTAACGGTGGCGGAAGAAACCGCCGAGGTGCTCTCGCTTGCTCAGCATTACGCACAGCTGTCCGAGGGAGCGCTGGACATCACCGTTCGTTCAGCATCCGTGCTTTGGGATTTTACGGCAGGAACGATACCCGATCCGGCGGTACTGCAGCAGGCCGTGTCGCTGATCGATTATCGCGGACTGCATTTAGACGGTCAGAACGTCACCCTGGAGAAAGGTGCTATCGATCTCGGCGGCATTGCCAAAGGATATATTGCTGATCGGGTGGCAACCGTACTGGAAGAAAAAGGCGTTCAGTCAGCGCTCATTGATCTCGGTGGCAATATCGTCGCAGTTGGCGATAAAGCGGGTCAGCCGTTTCGTATCGGTATCAAGAACCCGTTGGCGACAGACTCGTTGTGCGCTGTCATCGAAAAAAGTGATATATCGGTCGTCACGTCGGGGATCTATGAGCGCGGTTTCGATCAAGGCGGCGTGAGGTATCATCATTTACTGGATCCCGCTACCGGTATGCCGGTGCAGAATACGCTGGCATCCGTAACGATCGTGTGTGAAAGGTCGGCGGATGCGGATGCGTTGTCTACCGCGTGCTTTGTGATGGGCGAGGAGTGGGCAAGAACGCTTATTGAGTCACTCCCTGATACTGAAGCGTTGTTTGTGCGGCGGGATGGCACGGTGTCGGCAACAACGGGACTTGATTACACAACGCCGTAGAAAAAACGCGTGTTTGTGTTGCTTTTCTAAAAGAAATATGGTATACTGATCAATAGCGCCGTGTACTTTGGGGCATACAGGCTGATGGGTCCTGTGCGACGGTGGCCCGTGAACCATGTCAGGCGGGGAACCGAGCAGCATTAAGCGGATTCTATCCGTGCGCCGCAGGTAACCTGTCAACCCGTATGCCCGAAGGGACATGGCGTTTTCAAAAGGAGGCGAGAGCATGTATCAAGTATTATACCGCAAATGGCGGCCGCAGACCTTTACCGAGGTTTACGGGCAACCGGCTGTGACGACGGCGCTCAAAAACGAATTGCGTTCCGGCCGTTTAGCACATGCCTATTTGTTCACCGGTTCTCGGGGAACGGGTAAGACCTCCTGTGCCAAAATTCTTGCCAAGGCGGTCAACTGCCTTCATCCGCAGGATGGCGATCCGTGCAACGAATGTGATCATTGCCGCGGCATTGATGCGGGTGCCATCCTGGACGTGGTGGAGATCGATGCGGCATCGAACAACGGTGTTGATAACATCCGCGATCTGCGCGAGGAGGTCAACTTTGCACCCGCGGTGGCAAAATACCGCGTCTATATCATTGACGAGGTACATATGTTGTCCGCCGGTGCGTTCAATGCGTTGCTCAAGACCTTGGAAGAACCGCCGGAGCATGCTATCTTTATCTTAGCCACCACCGAGGTGCATAAACTGCCCGCAACCATTCTGTCACGCTGTCAGAGGTTTGATTTCGGAAGGATTCCTGCCGCGGATATCGCCTCGCGCTTGCACTACGTTGCCGAGCAGGAACAGTTCACCTTAGCAAACGATGCGGCACTGCTGATTGCGCGGCTTGCAGACGGCGGTTTGCGTGATGCGCTGTCACTGTTGGATCAGTGCTTGTCCCGCTCGCGGGACATCACGGCAGAAACCGTGGTGGAAGCGACCGGTATAGCCGGCCGCGAGCATTTGTTCCGCCTTGCGCGCGCGGTGCGCGAGCATGACGGTGCGACGGCATTAACATTGCTCGGTGCCCTGTACGACGGCTCCAAGGATATGGAGCGTTTGTGCGTGGAGATGATTGAGTTTTACCGCAATTTGATGGTTGTCAAGAGTGTCCGTAAATCGGAGGATCTGATTGCGGTATCACCTGCCGAATTGCAGGAATTGCACAGCGAGGCTGAAACGCTGACACTGGGTGCGGTGTTGCATATTTTAGACGTGTTGCAGGGTACGTTGGATCGCTTAAAAGGCGGTGTTTCCCGCCGTGTGGAGATGGAAACAACCTTGCTGCGTCTGTGCGAACCGCGTTTGGATACCACACCGGAAAGCATGCTTCGCCGCATTGAGGATCTTGAGGCGGGTATGGTATCACAAAAGCCGGTCGTGGCACCGACACCTGCGGCTGCCCCCACGCCGACACCTGCACCGGCCGAGATGCCAAAGGAGGAGTCAGCACCCGCGCCGACGGCAACGCCCGCGGCTCCTACGGCAGATATGCAACCGTTTGGCCAGTGGGCGGAGGTTCTGGGGCGTCTGGCTACCCAATGCCCGCCGCTGTACGGTGTGCTGATTGATTCTGAGGCTATGACCGACGGTGAGCGGCTGGTGGTCGTTACCGATAATGATTTGTTTGTATCGCTGGTGAAAACGGACGGCAATAAGTTTACGCTTATGAATGCTGTGCAGGCGGTTGCCGGCAAGCCAATGCGTATCAGCCGCGGTCGTCCGGTCAAGCAGGAAACGACGGATAAAAAGCAGGAAGACGATCCCTTGTCGGCATTTTTAAAGCAAAGTGCCGAGGCGGGTATTTCGATTGAAATGAAAGGATGATCCTTGTATGAAAGCACGGTTACCGCAGGGCTACGGCAACGCCGGAGGCGGCAATATGCAAGCTATGCTCAAGCAGGCTCAAAAGATGCAGGAGGATATGGCAACCGCTCAGGCGGATCTGGAGCAACGCGAATACAGCGCGACCGCCGGTGGCGGAATGGTAAAAGCTACCGTGGACGGCACGCATCTGTTGCGTTCGATTGAATTGCAGCCGGAAGCGGTCGATCCCGAGGATACGGAAATGCTGGCAGATTTGATCATGGCGGCGGTCAATGAAGCGGTGCGCAAAGCGCAGGCGGATTCTGAAGAAACGCTGGGTCAGATCACCGGCGGCATGAAAATGCCGTTTTAACTATGGTACGAAAAATTATTTGGTGGATCTTGACGGTCTGCTGTATGGCATTGATCTTGGGGTTTTCCTTACAGTCGGTTTCCGATTCGATCCATCTGAGTGGAACTATAACAGACATAGTGTTGGAGCAAAATACCGCCTATAAAGAGTTGCCACCGGCATCCCAGAAAGTGGAAAACGATCTCCTCCACGATAAATTCCGAAACGGTGCCCATATCGCGATCTTTGCGGCGTTGGCGTTTTGTGCGTCGATGTTGATAAAGTGCTACACACAAAAATGGTGGGTGGCGGTCTCGTTGCCATCTTGTTTGGTGTTTGCGGTGCTGGACGAGTGCATACAGCAGTGGCACAACGCCGGCAGAACATTTGAATTGGCAGACATCTACAGAGATTGGCAAGGAGTGCTGATCGGCATAGCGGTTGCTCTTGTCGTAGCGATCGTGTCACGGATATATTACCGAAGGAAGCTGGAGGAGTCGAGTCATGGCGTATCGGGTACCGGCGCTGGATAATTTAATTGAACAATGGGAACGCTTGCCCGGTATCGGTCATAAAACGGCTGTACGGCTGGCGTTTTCACTGCTTTCCATGTCGGAAGAGCAGAGTAATCGCTTCGTCGAAGCAATTGTGAACGCGAAAAAGAACATTCACGAATGTGAGGTCTGTTGCAATCTGACAGACGGGGAGCAATGTTCGGTGTGTTCCGCCTCCAACCGCGACGAGAGTGTGATCTGCGTGGTGGAAGAGCCGCAGGACGTACTCGCATTTGAACGGATGCGCGAATATCACGGCTTGTATCATGTGTTGCACGGTACCATCTCACCGATGAACGGTGTCGGGCCGGAGCAACTGCGCATCAAGCAGTTGCTCACGCGCGTGGCAAACACCGATGTCACCGAGGTGATTATGGCGACCAACCCCACCGTAGAAGGGGAGGCGACCGCCATGTATCTTTCCAAATTGCTAAAACCGTTTGAAATCAAGGTAACACGGCTCGCTTACGGTATCCCCGTGGGCGGCGAATTGGAATATGCGGACGAAGTCACGCTCAGCCGTTCATTTGAGGGGCGCAGCGAATTATAGATTTTATTTAAGGGAGATATGGTTATGGCAGGCGAACGTGTCGCGACAAAGACCATTGCGGAAAACCGAAAGGCCTTCCATGACTATTTCGTTGAGGAATCCATGGAAGCAGGCATTGAACTGTGCGGTACCGAGGTCAAATCCCTGCGCAAGGGTGCTGTGAATTTGAAGGATTCCTGGTGTTCTGTGGATAACGGAGAACTGTTCATCAAGGGTATGCATATTAGCCCCTATGAGCAGGGAAACATTTTTAACCGCGATCCGATGCGGGTGCGTAAACTTCTCATGCACCGGCGGGAGATCATGCGGTTGTACGGCTTGTTAAAACAGCAACAGGGTCTCACCTTGATCCCGTTGTCACTGTATTTTAAAGGCTCGCGCGTCAAGGTACAGTT
>CAYVDQ010000089.1:0-5762 GCA_964450615.1 uncultured Eubacteriales bacterium
GTGCAATAGGTAAAGGTAATGTCGGTTTCAAAGGAACCGGCGGCGCTTGCTGACTTTTTCGCAGGTGCATCCGATACGGCGGTATTTCCTTGTACGATCGGTTCACCGTTAAAAACAGCCTGCATCGCGCGGAAGATAATGCAAAGACCTTGACCGCCCGCATCCACGACACCTGCTTTTTTGAGAACAGGAAGCAGATCGGGGGTACGTTGCAAGGAGGCTTCTGCCTCTTCGCAGATAACAGCCCATACTGCATTTGCGGATGTATCCGCCTGGGACGCGGCAACACCTTTTTCAGCCGCTTCTCGGGCAACGGTCAAAATGGTGCCTTCGGTGGGTTTCAGAACCGCTTTGTACGCGGCCTCGACACCGAGAGTAAGAGCCGCAGCCAGATCGGCACCGTTTGCCTCTGCCTTGCCTTTGAGGCCCTTGGAAAAACCGCGGAACAACAGCGATAAGATAACGCCGGAGTTACCGCGTGCACCGCGCAAAAGGGCGGAGGAAGCGGTATCCGCGGTCTGACTGACCGTGGGCTCACTGAGGCGAGCCAACTCACGCGCGGCGGCGGAGAGGGTCATGGACATATTGGTGCCGGTATCGCCGTCGGGGACGGGGAAAATGTTAAGTTCATCTACCTGCTGTTTTTGACCGGCAAGAACATTCGATGCGGAAATCATCGCATCACGTAATAGGTTACCTTGTATCAAACGTAGCACTCCTTTTCGATGGGGACGTTGGGTTACTGTGGCCGCATCATATCACGTTATTCGGATTTCATTCCGTCGATGTAAACGTTTACTTTCTTAACAGATAAGCCGGTCGCTTCCTCAACGGTATAGCGAACCTTGTTGACAATGCTCTTCGAGATCTCCGCGATGTTCATGCCATAGATGACACAGATGTGAAGATCTACGATCAATCGATCGTTTTCGCTGCGAACGTGAATACCCTCATCAGCAAACGAACGTTTAAAAAAGATCGAACGCAGGCCTTGCCGCGTGCCGCTTTTGACCATGCCGGCGACACCGTAGCAGGCGGAAACCGCGTTACCGATCAAGTAGGCAAAATATTCCTGCGAAATCTCAATACTTCCCAAATGATTATCAATTCGGATCATATCGGTATACACACCTTTCTGTGAATATTGAAACGCTTTGCGATGCTTTTGAGCGAAAAGCATAAAACACCACTTTGCCTTATTATAGCGCAAATGCCCGCGATAATCAAGAGAAAATATCAGAATTCTAAAATTGATAAATAATTGACAAGAGATATACAAATGTTTTATAATAAACTGAATATACAAAGGAGTGAGTTTCTTGGGTGACACGTTAGCACAAAAATTGATACGCTCTCATCTGGTTTGCGGGGAAATGCGCGTCGGTGAAGAGATCGGCTTAAAAATCGATCAAACTCTTACACAGGATGCCACCGGTACGATGGCATATTTGGAGTTTGAGGCTATGGGCGTACCGCGCGTACGTACCGAGAGATCGGTTGCTTATATTGACCATAACACGTTACAGACCGGCTTTGAAAATGCCGACGATCATCGGTACATTCAAACGGTTTGCAACAAGCACGGTATTTATTTTTCGCGTCCCGGAAACGGCATCTGCCATCAAGTACATCTGGAGCGTTTCGGTATTCCGGGTAAAACCTTGATCGGTTCGGATAGCCATACGCCCACGGGCGGCGGTATCGGTATGTTAGCTTTCGGCGCGGGCGGCTTGGACGTTGCCGTGGCGATGGGCGGCGGTACCTATTATATTACCATGCCGAAAATGGTGCGTGTCAATCTGACCGGCCGTTTGCAGCCGTGGGTAGCCGCCAAGGACGTGATTTTGGAAGTGCTCCGTCGCATGTCGGTCAAGGGCGGTGTCGGCAAGATCGTGGAATATGGCGGCGAAGGTGTCAAATCCTTGTCTGTGCCCGAGCGGGCGACCATCACCAATATGGGGGCAGAGCTTGGCGCGTCCACGTCGATTTTCCCGTCTGATGAAGTCACGCGTGCGTTCATGAAAGCACAGGGCAGGGAGAATGACTGGGTGGCATTGCAGCCGGATGCGGATGCCGAATACGATGAGATTATCGATATCGATCTGAATGCATTGGTACCGTTGGCTGCTTGTCCGCATTCACCGGATGCCGTTAAACCGGTTTCGGAATTGCAGGGGTTGCCGGTGGATCAGTGCTGTATCGGTTCTTGCACAAACTCGTCGCTTATGGACATGCTGAAAGTGGCGGCTGTTTTGAAGGGCAAAACCGTTCATCCGAATGTCAGTTTGTCGATCGCTCCCGGTTCCAAACAGGTGTATAATATGCTGGCGGAAAACGGTGCGCTTGCCGATTTAATCGCCGCGGGTGCGCGCATTTTGGAATGTGCCTGCGGTCCGTGTATCGGTATGGGTCAATCGCCGAATTCCAAGGGCGTTTCACTGCGTACCTTTAACCGCAACTTTGAGGGACGTTCCGGCACGGCTGACGGTCAGGTGTATCTCGTCAGCCCCGAAACGGCGGCTGTTTCTGCACTGACCGGTGTGTTTACCGATCCGCGTACCGCCGGCGAAGCACCGGTATTTACCATGCCGGAGCGCTTCTTAGTAAACGACAATATGGTCGTTGCACCGGTGGATGAAGCCGATATGAACACGGTTGAAGTGGTGCGCGGTCCCAACATCAAACCCTTCCCGAAGACCTCGCCGATGGCGGACGAGATCGCCGCCAAGGTGCTCTTAAAGGTCGGCGATAATATTACAACCGATCACATCATGCCCGCAGGTGCAAAAATCCTGCCGCTGCGCTCGAATATTCCCGCAATCTCAGAGCATTGCTTTGTGCGGTGCGATCCCGAGTTCCCGGCACGTTGCAAAGAAGAAGGCGCCGGTTTCATCATCGGTGGCTCGAATTACGGACAAGGCAGTTCGAGAGAACATGCCGCCTTGGCACCGCTGTATCTGGGTATCAAAGCGGTCATTGTGAAATCGTTTGCGCGTATTCACGTGGCTAATCTTATCAACGCCGGCATTATCCCGCTTACGTTTGCCGATGAAGCAGATTATGACCGTATTTCACTCGGTGATCGCCTGGTATTAGCAGATGTGCGCGGGCGGCTTGCACGCCGCGAGCCGTTGGTGCTAAAGAATGAAACCACCGGTGAAGAGATTGCCTTGAATACGAACTTTTCGGATCGGCAGATCGATATGCTGTTGGCGGGCGGCTTGTTGGATTATACGCGTCAGCAGAATATATGAGAGGAGATGCGTAAATGGCATCGAAAGACACCTCGATTTCTATGTCAGTCGTGCGTCGACTGCCGCGCTACTATCGATTCTTATATGATTTGAAAGAAAACGGCGTCGTGCGTATTTCATCGCGCGAATTGGCAGAACGTATGGGGTTGACCGCCTCCCAGATCCGGCAGGATTTAAACTGTTTCGGTGAATTCGGCCAACAGGGCTATGGGTATCTGGTCGAGCAGTTGTACGATGAATTGTATCGTATTCTGGGTATGGATAAACTTACTCCGTCGATCTTGCTTGGTGCCGGCAATTTGGGACACGCACTCATCAATCATATGAATTTTTCAAGTAAAGGCGTTTCACTTGACGGCATCTTTGACGATGCGCCGACCTTGATCGGTCAGGAGATCCACGGAATTACCATTCAAGGGACCTCGGATCTGGAAAGATTCTGTTCTCAACACCACCCCCGGCTTGCGATTCTTTGTATTCCGAAAGAAGCGGCGCCGGAACTGGTCACACGTTTGGTCAACTGTGGTGTGAAAGCCTTTTGGAATTATAGCCATTATGATATCGCACTGCACCATCCACAGGTGTTGGTGGAAAATGTGCATTTGGGTGATAGTTTAATGGCACTCTCGTATCTCATAAATCAATCGTAAAGCGGGTGATAAGATGATACAGGCTCGTATTGCGGATCTCCCCATACAGCTTGACGGCGGCGATCAGGAGTTCTTTATGGCACGGTTGCGCCAATATGAGGCGCCGATAACTAAACCGGAGCTTTCCTTGAAGCTGTTACGTGTGCCGGAGGTTACCGTGCCGGCGGGCGAAGAAATTGCTCGTCACGGCGGGTTGGTGATCGTGCGTTCTCCTGAGGGGGATTTGTGTCGGTATACGATCGGCAACAAAACCGGACGTATTCTTCAGATGTGTCGCGTCTCGGAAGACCATTCTTGCTGGGAATACGCTGTTCTTGAGAGTCGAAAACACCCCGTACTGTCGCTGAAAGATTTTGAATATCTGTCTACGGGTGAGGCATTTGCCAACCGTTTAGCGCATCTGGGAGGTTTGGTAATGCACGGCTCTGCCATCAGTTACGAAGGGAAGGGCATCGTGTTTTCGGCACCCTCCGGAACCGGTAAATCGACCCACGCCGGTTTATGGAAGAAACAATACGGCGAACGGGTGATACATATCAACGATGATAAACCCGCGATTCGTTTCGATGGGGGTGTGCCGGTTGTCTACGGAACGCCTTGGAGCGGAAAAACCGATACCAATACCAACAACTCTGCGCCGCTCAAAGCGATCGTATTTTTGAAGCAGGCACCGGAGAATCGGATCCAACCGTTGTCTGTGGCTGATGCTTTAACACATATTTATCGTGAAACGGTTCGTCCGTTTTATGACGAAGCATTGGGAATGAAAGTTTTGGAGACTGCGGAACGGTTGATTCAATCCGTTCCCTTGTATTTGCTGGAATGCACGATCAGTAGTGAAGCGGTAGAACTCGTTAAAAATACTATGCAATGGTAAAAGGGGAAGACTGTATGAAACTCAAAGAAGGCTTTGTGTTACGGCAGGTCGCCGGATCGTATGTTGTGGTTGCCGTTGGTTTGCAAACACTGGATTTTAAAGGGATGATTCGTCTGAATGAAACCGGTGCGTTCTTGTGGAAGCAGTTGGCAGAAAACGAATGCACCGAGGAATCCTTGGTGACTGCCATGACAAATGAGTACGATGTAGACGACAAGACGGCAGCTAATGATGTCAGTGTATTTGTTCAATCTTTACAGGAAGCGGATCTACTCGTATGAAGCGGATACAACGCGAAGTCGCGTTTGCCGAGCTGATGCCGCTAATTGAGGATTCATTCCGTCAGGGGCTCACCGTGACGCTGCCGGTCACCGGCAACAGTATGAGACCTTTATTTTTCCACAAGAGGGATAGCGTTGTGTTATCCGCCTGCGATCCCTCTTCGTTGAAACGAGGCGACGTGCCGCTGTATCGGCGGGATAACGGTGTGTATGTGTTGCATCGCATCGTACGTGTTGACGAATACACCTACACGCTGACAGGCGATGCACAATGGGAACTTGAGGTCGGCTTGCCAAAGGAAAACGTATTGGCGGTAATGACCGGTTTTATTCGCAAGGGAAAAGAAGTGGATTGCCGCCGTTTCGGCTACCGCGTATACGTGGCGGTGTGGATGTGGCTGCGCCCGCTGCGCCCTTTAATTGTCCGTACATGGCGCTGCTTGCGAAGACTTCTTGGAGAATAAAATAAAAAAGCACTTGCAAAAGCGTGTTATCCTTAACGGAGTATTACGCAAACCGAGTGGGATGACAGAAAATACAGTATAGTCGTCATTGGCTATACTGTATTTTTCACTCTGCATGGAGTTTGATTCAAGTATATTTGTACTTTTGAGGTAGCTTTCAAAAGTCATAATTGAAATTTTTGTGTCTTTATCCTTCTAAAGTCTTGACGAAGCAAAAAAAGTATGCTATAATATTA
>CAYVDQ010000090.1:0-5720 GCA_964450615.1 uncultured Eubacteriales bacterium
CGCAAAGCTATCGCACCATACCTCTGACAGAACGCGCATACAACATTCTGAAAGAGATATGGGATAATCGTGAGCATAGGAAAAAGTCTCCCTTGCTATTAGAAACACTTGAATACATAGACAGGCGAACGGGTGCCACCTCTCAGCTTGTGATGTGTAATCTTGTGTTTATTAATTGGCGTACGGGAGAGCCGACAAAGAATAGTTCCTACGACACTCACCTTTACAAGCTTTGTGATGAGGCGGGAATTAAAAGATTTTGTATGCATGCTCTACGCCATACTTACGCCACAAGAGCAATTGAGGCGGGTATGCAGCCGAAGGTGCTGCAAAAGCTACTCGGCCATGCCAGTATCAAAACAACGATGGACCGTTATGTTCACGTTACAACTGAGTCTATGGACCAGGCTATAAAGCAATTTGAAAATAATCAGGTTTTAGATGAATCTTAATATAATTCCATGCGAAAATGGAGTAAAAATGGAGTAGAAACGGCGCAAGATACATACGCCACACTCCGAAAACCCTGATAAATAAAGGATTTTTAAAGGAGAATGATATAAAATGAAACTAGGTATCGTGGGACTGCCGAACGTCGGTAAGTCCACGCTGTTCAATGCGATTACCAACGCTGGGGCGCAAAGCGCCAACTATCCGTTCTGCACCATCGACCCCAACGTGGGTGTCGTGGCGGTGCCGGATGAGCGTCTGGATCGCCTGACCGAAATGTACAATTCCGCCAAGACCACCCCCGCCGTCATCGAATTTGTGGATATCGCAGGTCTGGTCAAGGGGGCCAGCCGCGGCGAGGGTCTCGGCAACAAGTTCCTCGCAAACATCCGCGAGGTGGATGCCATCGTGCACGTGGTGCGCTGCTTTGAGGATGACGATATCATCCACGTGGACGGCAGCGTCGATCCCGCCCGCGATATGGAGACCATCAATCTTGAGCTCATCTTCGCGGATATGGAGGCTGTCGAGCGTCGCCTGAACCGCACGACCAAAGCCCTCAAGGGCGACAAGTCGCTGCAGACGGAGGTCGATCTGTTAAACCGCGTGTACGCCGCACTGGAAAGCGGTCTGCCCGCCCGCTCGGTGAAATGCACCCCCGAGGAGGAGACGGTACTGGATACCTCTCCTCTGCTGACGCGCAAACCGGTCGTTTACGCGGCCAACCTCAGCGAAACGGATTTTGCCGACGGTAGCGCCAACGGCAATCCCCATTACCGCACCGTATGTGCCGCCGCGGAGGCTGAGCACGCCGAGGTACTGCCCATTTGTGCGCAGATGGAGGCGGATATTGCGGATATGGATGCCGAGGAAAAGGCTCTGTTTTTGTCCGAGCTGGGGCTGGAGCATTCCGGTCTTGACCGTCTTATCCAGAAAAGCTACAGCCTTTTGGGACTGATCTCGTACCTGACTGCCGGTCCGACCGAGAGCCGTGCGTGGACCATCACGCGGGGCACGAAGGCACCCGGCGCCGCCGGTAAGATCCACACCGATTTCGAGCGTGGCTTCATCCGCGCCGAGGTGGTCACCTACACCGATCTGATGGCCTGCGGCAGTATGGCCGCCGCCAAGGAAAAGGGTCTGGTGCGGTCGGAGGGCAAGGAATACGTGGTACAGGACGGCGACGTTATTCTGTTCCGCTTTAACGTATAACGAAAACACTATGAAACGCGTACGGTGCGTATTGACGGTCTTGGTGTTAGCGCCCGGTATGACCGCCAGCAGCGGAAAAGGCAATATGGCGACAGCACCGATCCGCTCACCCCGGTGGGCGCCTACAAGCCGGGTATAGACGGGCTCTACGACATCCAGAGTGACTTGTACGATTGTTTTCGAGTGTGCCCGGGTTCGGTCACGTCACCTTCTCTGACGGAAACGGTAATTTCGCCGACGGCGAGCCGCTCCGATTTGCCGTGATCCAACCGATCAGGCCCTGACCAAGCGCGAGATTGACCGTACTACCAATATAAAGGCTTAGACGACGCGCAGCACGTCAAAACGAGCTACCGCGAGCGCGACGCCGCCTACGGCTATTACATCGAGATCCTCATCATCGAGCAGATCGTGGAACAATAAAAGTCATAACCACCGGCCGTGCCGGTGGTTTTTACCTGCAAAGAAAAAGGCCTTGAGGACGGTGTGAACTGCCCCAATTTGTACGGACGGCACAAAAGGGTCCCTAAGTAGGAGATATTGAGTTTTAAGCGGAGTGGCGCAGCGTCAGCGGTGCCACTCCGCTTTTATTCCGGATGCGCTCATGGTTGTAGAAGAGAATGTATCTGTGAATCAGATTATCGGCTTCTTTGAACGTCTTTGGTTTGTGCCGGTAAATGCATTCCGTTTTCAAGATGGAGAAGAAGTTTTCTGCCATTGCATTGTCATATGGGTTTCCCTTACTTGACGTTGACGGCGTAATACCGTAAGATTGAGTTAGGTTAAAATACCCCTGTGAAGTGTATTGAAACCCTTGGTCGCTGTGGCGCTGCAACTCCGCAGCGACTCTCTTTTTCTCCTTCTTCATTGCCGGCCGGATCGTGTCCGGGACAAGATTGACTGTTTGTCTGGATGCTGTCTTGTACGCCACAATGCCGTTGTCATACAGATCCCGGATCATAGACAGATACGGCACTCCTTCCTTGGTCTGGATATAAGAAATATCGGTCACCCACTTTTCGTTAGGGCGATCTGCCCGGAATTGTCGGTTTAGCAGGTTCCTGTACTTACGTACCTGCCGTCCGAGGTTAACCCACTTCCTACGGCGGCGAATCTCGGACAATAAACCATACTATTTCATCACTCTAAGTACAGTCTTCGGATTTCTCTCAATATTTCCGTCCTTCAGCCACTTCCAGACCCGTCTGTAACCGTAAGTCTTCTCTGTTTTATCCTGACGTTCCCGGATCTTGTCGGCCAGATCTGCGTCACGCTCTCGTTTCCCAAGCCGTTTTACAAAGTCGTAGTATCCGCTCCGGGATACTTCAAAAAACTTGCACGTGGCCGATACCGGATACTCGTTCCGATGACGATAGATGACGGCATACTTTACTTTAGGCCTCACATCCTTCCGGTGAATTGCAGAAAATCCCGCAATAATTTGTTTTCCATCTGTAATCTGGAAATCTCTCGTTCGTACGCTTCCGGGCTGTTTAACGGTTGCTTACGTGGGCGCCCCTTTTCCTTTAGCGCAATCTTTGCAGCAAGTTTACTTTGTCGATGGTTGTAACGTGTAATCCTTTTCTTGATTTGAATTATTGTCAAGCCTAATTCGTCCGCTATCTCACGGCGTGTCATTCCCGCCTCTCTCATCGATAGAATAAGCGGTTCAAATTGCTCAATATGCGTGTACGCTCGTTTGCTCATAACAATACCCCCTAACGTAGTTATTATCCTACGTTAGGGGGTACTTTGTCTATTGTCCGGTTTTACCGGTTCAGTTCAATCGTTCACCACGGCCTTGTTTTATTCCTCCATCTGACGGCCGAGGAAAGCCGCCGCGACCTGCGCCAGCTTCTGGTCGCTATCGCTGGGCGGAGCGCCCTTTTCGTCGCACAGAATACACACGCAGCCCGCAATATCGCCCGCAGCAAGGATGGGAGCCATCACGCCGACCGGGCGTTCCTTGCCCTCGGCGGCGTATAAGCGGCTACTACCGTTCGTCACGACAAGCTGCCGTTCCTCCATTGCCTGCTCAAGCTGCGGGGACAAGCGACGTTCCAGATACTCCTTTTTTGACTCGCCCGCCACCGCGATGACGTGATCACGGTCACAGATGAGCACAGGCAACGCGCACGCGCGCGACATCACGTCGGCGTACTGCGTGGCGAAGGTACCCATCTCCCCCACCGGCGAATATTTTTTGAACACGATCTCCTCGTTCGGGCCGGTAAAGATCTCCAGCGGATCCCCGTCGCGGATGCGCATCGTGCGGCGGATCTCCTTTGGGATGACCACACGGCCAAGATCGTCAATTCTACGAACTATTCCTGTTGCTTTCATATATACATTTCTCCTTAATTTACAAATTGTGTTGTTATTATCTGTATTTTGAGTAGATTTATACTGCGCGAATTTACTTTTTAGGTTGGTTATGTTATAATAAATTAAACGGGGTGATTTTATGAAAGCTAAAGCACTTTTATCTGCAATTACAGGATTCTTTTTTGGTTTAATTTCATATTTCCTGCTACGATATTTAGAAATGGATGACGCTCTTTTAATTTCTGTTTTGGGAGGATTGTTATTCTATATTCTGTTATTTGTATTTCTTCTTGTTTACGGAAAAATTATGGATAAAAAGTATTCAGAATTTGAAAAAGAAATAACCTCTCCTATTTTTTATAAAACCAATGGTAATTTTAACTTAGGAAACGGCAAAGTTAAAAACGGCAATATATATTTTTGCGAAGCAGGTATCATTTGTTTATGCCTTGATGAAAAACCATATACATTGGATGAAATATTATTACAAGACATTGACCATTATCAGTTTGATGATATTCACTTAAACATTTTTACTAAAGACGGAAGACTGTTTGTTATTACGCTTCCAGATGCTAAAAATGTTATAAAAGCCTTAAAAGAAAAAGATTGGATAGAGTTTTAATTGCAAAGGCGGTGATTTTGTGGAAGGTATGTTTCTTCGCAAAAAATTTAACATTTGGCTTTTTCTATTATTTGCTTGTGGTTTGTTTTTTATCGGTCTATATATTTTTCTGAATATAGTTGACCCCGAGGCAACCAGTGAATTACTAACCTTTTTAATTATGGGTATTCTTATTATTTTGGTTGTGATCCCATCTTGGTTATTGAATTTTGGTGCATTTATTCGCATTGATGAAGATTCAATCAAGGCAAAATACCATTGGTTCGGTAAAATTGATTGCAAACTTTCGGATGTGGTTTTTGCTGTAGCTCGAGTTAATACTTTGATCATTCAATTAAAAGATGGTAAAACGCATACCATAATGGGTATCGAGAATTCTTGGCCGCTTTGCTCTGTTATTCGCCGTAATATGCGTTTTGATGTGACAGAACAACCGGAAACGCTAAACGAAAAGTTAAACAACTTAAAAACAGCCAAAAAGAATGGGCTTATATATGTTTGTTCCGGTGTTGCTTTAATGTTTATTATTATCTTTATCACAGTATTTTTGACCGGCGAAAGAGAAATGCACGAATTCAGCAACATTGATTGGACAATATTCGCCATTATGGTTGCAACAGAAATTGCAACAGCTGTTGCCACCTTCTATTTTGCCCAAAAAACAGGAAAGAATAATATTCCTATCGAAAAGTTGCAATATGAAATTCAACGAAGAATCATTGAAACCCAACCATTGTTGCCCGGTTTTGTTATAGCCGTTTATACGGATGAAAATTATACGGGACGCATTACTTTATTTGGATATCCAAACGATAGTGCCGTTTATTATTCGGTACAAGAATTTGCTTCTGATTACACGCTTTTTAGAGCATACACATCTGATGTCTATGATAGCCAAGATGAGTTGCCAGCAGATTTCGAAACTTTGATTGACATAACAGATAAAGTATTACATTAACTACAAAAGCGGAGTGAAATCACTCCGCTTTTGCTATGTATAAAAACCGCCGAAAAACCCTGTTTTGACACCAATGCGTTCAATGGGGCAAACTTGCGAAAACCCTAGTGTTTATGCGGTTTTTTCGACTTTTGTCCTATTATACCATAT
>CAYVDQ010000091.1:0-5695 GCA_964450615.1 uncultured Eubacteriales bacterium
TCACCTTGATCCCGTTGTCACTGTATTTTAAAGGCTCGCGCGTCAAGGTACAGTTAGGACTGTGCCGCGGTAAAAAACTGTACGACAAGCGAGAGGATGCGGCACGCCGCGACATGAAGCGTGAAGCGGAGCGCGCCATGCGCCAAAAGGAGGTTTGACGGATGAGTTTGTTATCCGTGGTCATTCCCGCCTATAACGAGGAACAGAATATTTCACTTGCGGTAGCCGGTATATCCGAAGTACTGGAAACGGCGAATATTCCGTATGAACTGATTTTTGTGGACGACGGTTCCAAGGATCAAACCTATGCACGTATTTGTGAGGAAGCACGTTGCCATCCTGCGGTGCGCGGCGTATCGTTCAGTCGCAACTTCGGCAAGGAAGCCGCAATCTTTGCGGGTCTTTCCGAAGCCAAGGGTGATGCGTGCGTGGTAACCGATTGCGATCTGCAGTTCCCGCCGGAGGTTATTCCGCAGATGTGGACGCTGTGGCAGCAAGGTTACGAGGTGGTGGAAGGCAAAAAGAGTGCTCGCGGAAACGAAAAAGCCGCGCACGGCGTATGCGCGCGGCTGTTCTATCGTTTGATCGGCAAAGCCGTTGGTATGGACATGCAGTCTTCGTCGGATTTTAAACTGCTGGATCGCCGCGTGGTGGACGTGATGAACACGCTGCAGGAAAAAGACACCTTTTTCCGTGCACTGTCGTTTTGGGCGGGCTTTCGTACCACGGCGGTCGAGTTTGAGGTCGCCGAACGCGCTAACGGTCAGTCCAAATGGTCGGTCAGCGGGTTGTTTCAGTATGCTATCAACAATCTGACTTCGTTTACCACCGCACCGTTGCGCGTGGTGACAGTGCTCGGCGCAATTTCCATTATCGCCTCGTTTGTGATGGGCGTGCAGACATTGATTCGCTTCTTTATGGGCTTGGCTGTGGAAGGCTTTACGACCGTTATTTTGCTATTGTTGTTGATCGGCGGCGCGATCATGATCAGTCTTGGTATCATCGGTCATTATATCGCCCGCATTTACGATGAAGTGAAAAACCGTCCGCGCTATATTGTTGCGCGCCGTACAGAGGAGGAATGAGTCGTGCTGTTAACGCTGGATCTGGGTAACACCAACCTAACCGTTGGCGCTTTCCGTGACGATACGTTGGTTTGCGAATGCCGCATTGCCACCGACCGTACACGCACCGGCGACCAGTACGCGGTGGAGCTACTCTCGCTGCTGCGGTTGTACGGTATTTCTGAATCCGAGATCGACGGTGCGATTTTAAGCTCGGTTGTCCCCGGCTTGGATAAGGTGTTGAGCGACGCGGTCAAACGTGTGACGGGTGTGACCCCGTTGCTCGTCGGCCCCGGTGTTAAAACCGGCATGAATATCCGTATTGATAATCCCGCACAGCTCGGTGCGGATCTGTTGGTCGGTGCAGTCGCAGCGGTTGCCAAATACGGCACGCCGTGTATCATCTGGGATCTCGGCACTGCCACCACCGTATCGGTTGTGGACGGTGATGGTGCGTTCCGCGGCGGCGCGATCATGCCGGGTGTGGGCACCTCGCTGGATTCATTGGTCAACAACGCTTCGTTACTGCCGCGGATTCGCGTGGAAGCACCGCAGCAGGTGATCGGCACCAATACCACCGATTCCATGAAATCGGGTGTGGTATTCGGTACCGCCGCCATGCTGGACGGTATGTGCGACCGTATTGAGGAACAGCTGGGTACGACCGCTACTGTGGTGGTGACCGGCGGCTTAGGGGAGGAGATTGCCTCCCATTGTCGGCACGAAACCGTGTACGACGGCAGATTGCTACTCGACGGTCTGCGCCTGATCTACGTCAAAAACCGTCCCTGACGGTCTTTGAAATATTATGCGCTGCATCCCGCTTGGTGAGCAGCAGCAAGGAGAAATGAATATGGTATCCAAGAAAACGGTGCGGTTGGCGCAACTGTCGATTTTGGCAGCGCTGATCGTGGTGCTGCAGTTAATGAGCTATAGTGTCAAAATCGGGCCCTTTGGACTCTCGCTTGTGCTGATCCCGATCGTGATCGGCGGTGCGCTGTTCGGCGTACGCTCCGGTGCGATACTGGGCGGCGTGTTCGGCGTGGTCGTGGTGCTGTGCTGTGTGTTCGGCATGGATGTCGGCGGCAATATGCTGTGGAGCATCAATCCTTTGCTTACCGCATTGATCTGTATCGGCAAGGGCATCGCCGCCGGTGCGGCAGGAGCGACGGTGTCCGCAGCGTTTAAGAAGATGGAAAAACCAACGGCAGGTGTTTTTTTAAGCGCGATAACCGTTCCGGTTGTGAATACCGGCCTCTTTTTGGTGATGCTGTCGCTGTGCTTCCACGATACATTGGTGTTGTGGGCAGCCGGTCAGAACGTGGTCTATTATATGCTTACCGGTATTATTCTCGTAAACTTTCTGCCGGAACTGTTACTCAATATGATATTGGCACCGGTGGCACAGCGCGTGATCGCCGCCGTTCGCCGCAGTAAAATGTAAGGGTGAGCGAATTGAAAACGCTGTTCCGAAAATACCGAGAGCAAATTTTGTATCTGCTGTTCGGCGGGTTGACCACCGTGGTGAGTTTAGTCACGTTTTGGTTCGTGAACCGTGTCATGATGACAAACGAGCACGTGGCAAATACCGTTTCGTGGATATTGGCGGTGCTGTTTGCGTTTGTTACCAATCGTACCTGGGTGTTTAATGCCAAAACAAACGACAAAGCAGCGTTTTTGAAGCAATTACTTGGCTTTTACGGCGGGCGGCTGCTCACTTTCGGTGCGGAGGAACTGCTTCTGCTGATATTCATCACCTGGCTTCGCTTTGACAGTATGGTGGTGAAGATCGCGGCACAGATCGTGGTGCTGATTCTCAACTACATCGTCAGTAAACTGTTTGTATTCCGTAAACAACAATAATAAAACCGCACGGTTTCAAACCGTGCGGTTTTTGTTGTATACGAAATCAAAAGAACTTTGTAGGGAACGGATTTATCCGTTCCGGGGAGGAGTTTGTTACCAACAGAGTGGCGAGGATGAATTCTCGCCCTAGTTATTCAACTGGTGGTTCGCAACGCTGACAGGCGCGATATCCTCTTTCGATCGCAACAGTTAGCGTAATCGTATGGCTTGAATTCCACAAACAAAAACAATCGTTTTGATGATAACATTCACCGGTATCGGTGATGCACACCATCGTAACATTGATTGTTTGAACGAAATTGCCCGTCTGTATGGTGGTGCTCGTTGTCTTTTCGTGATACCCACAGCCGGTTATGCCGACAATCAATAATATATTAAAAACAAAACCAATACACGTTTCAAAGGGTATTCTCCTTTTAAGGCAAAAATTGTGCTGACATTTTTCGACATTCCGTGAATGTCATACTGTTCTGGATTATAGCATATACTCTCCTTATTGACAAGCACAAAATGTCAAAAAATGAGGGAACGGTATGTTTATAAACAGAACGAATGATGGGTTAAATAATCTTTGCGGTAAGCAGGTTGCTCGTTTTCGTATGCAACTCGGGATCTCGCAACGTGAACTTGCCGACAAGATGCAGTTAGCGGGTATTGATATTGATAAAAACGCAATTCAGCGTATTGAGTGTGGCAAGCGGTTCGTTACCGATATTGAGATCGTTGCGTTTGCCAAAGTGTTCCAAGTGACTTTTGAAGAATTGCTGTTCACCTAACAAAATAGAGGAAAAACCGCACAGCCGACGGCTGTGCGGTTTTTTGCAAACCCAAATAACGTGGGTGGCAAGCGTTTTAGCAGCGAGCGGAAAGATGATGACCCTCCCTTCGAGAGGGAGGGGGACCGCGTTAGCGGTGGAAGGAGTTTGCGCAACTATAAGCGCTGACTAATTTTGTTGTTACGCACTCTCCCTCAGTCGCCTTCGGCGCCGGCTCCCTCCCAGAGGGAGCCTCTCTTTTTTTCAAAGTCAAATACCCTTCGCGGATGGATTATTGCTTATTGAATTGCCCATACTGTTCGTGGAGGCGATCGAATGGAACCCTTTTGGACAGAATCGGTAAAGTTGCCGTCATTTCCCGCGATGAAGCACGATATTCGTGCTGATGTTCTGGTGATCGGCGGCGGACTTACCGGTCTTTTATGCGCGCATCACCTCAAACGCGCGGGAATGGACGTTGTCGTGGCGGAGGCGGATACGATCGGTAGTGGCGTGACGGGCAGAACCACCGCCAAGATTACCACACAGCACGGGGCGATCTACCATACGGTTGCCAAACGGTATGGCATCCAGGCGGCGCGGCAGTATTACGAAGCCAACCGTGAAGCACAGGAAGCGTATCATACCCTTGAAGGTGACTGTGACCTTAAGATTTGCGACGGCTTTTTGTTTTCCCGCACCCATCGGGAAGTCTTGGAAACCGAAATGACAGTACTCCGTACCATCGGTGCGGAAGCGGAATGGACAGAGGACGTGGAACTGCCGTTCCCTGTGGCGGGCGCACTGCGTATTCCGCAGCAGGCACGGCTGCATCCGCTGAAACTGCTCGCTTATTTAACGGCAGGGTTAACGGTCTACGAGCATACCCGCGTGCGTGAGATTCGCGGCAACATCGTCACGACCGACAACGGCACCACGATCACCGCCGAGTCGATCGTTGTTGCTACGCATTTTCCGTTCCTTAATCGGCACGGCGCCTATTTCCTGAAACTGTATCAGCACCGCTCGTATGTGGCGGTAGTGGATAACGCACCACCACTCAAAAATATGTATTGGGAAGCAAGTGACAGTGGACTCACCCTCCGACAATGTGGGGATCAGCTACTCCTTGTCGGCGGCGGACACCGCACGGGAAAATCCGGCTTGGGTTGGAAAGCGGCGGAGCAGCTTGTACGCCATTACTATCCGGGCGCGGAAATTACCGCCCGTTTTGCCACACAAGACTGTATGTCGCTTGACGGCATTCCGTATATCGGTCGTTATGCGAAACACACGCCGCAGCTGTATGTCGCGACCGGCTTCAACGGATGGGGCATGACCTCTGCCATGACCGCTGCTCTGTTGCTGACCGGCGAATTGACAGGCAAGCCAAAGTCGTGGGCATCGGTATTCGCACCCGACCGTACGATATGGCACCAACAGTTGGCGATCAATGCGGGCGAAACGCTCAAAACGATGCTGACGCCGACTGCACCGCGCTGCCCCCATTTGGGCTGTGCGCTCAAATGGAACTCAGCGGAGCGCAGCTGGGATTGCCCCTGCCACGGCTCGCGGTTTTCGGAAAACGGTAAACTGCGAAACGGTCCCGCAACCGGAGATTTTAAAAAGGGATGAGCATCGCTCATCCCTTTTTTAGGTTAGTTTATTCTTTTTCCACGATCTTGCGACCCATCAACACACCCATAACGGACGCCATCATTAAGCCCCGTGTCCAACCACTGGAATCACCCAGGCAGTGCAGTCCCTCCACGTTGGTATTGAGATCGGTGTCCATCCGTACGCGATTGCTGTAGAATTTCAGCTCCGGCGAATACAGCAGCGTTTCATACGAAGCAAAGCCCGGCACGACCTGATCCACCGCTTGAATGAAGTTGATGATATTGATCATCGCGCGGTACGGCATCGCGGCGGTGATATCGCCCGCGACTGCATCCGGCAGGGTGGGGCGGAGGTTGGATTGTGCCAGCTCCTTTTGCCAGGTGCGTTTGC
>CAYVDQ010000092.1:0-5676 GCA_964450615.1 uncultured Eubacteriales bacterium
AGAAAAACGCGTTTCGACGAGTTTTATCAAATAAAAAACGCGGGTATCGTCAGATCGTCAGATACCCGCGTTTTTACGTTGACAGTAGTTACCGTTTTATTCTGAGTTTGAGATGCTTCACGTTCACCTGAAAGCCTTTGCCCGAAAACACTTCGGAATATTGGACCAACAGGAAGTTCCCGTTTTCGTCTGTTAATTTCAGGTTTTCCGAGTAGAATTGACCTGCCGATTTGGTTGTTACCATCACAATGGCTTCGTTCCAGTGGTAAGCATCCTCGGAGGTGTAGAGAACGAAACTGTCGCCGGGATATTGTCCCTCGTCACCGAGGCAGTGTGAACGGCCATGCATCACGTACACGCCGTCGATCAACTCGATCTGCGGGTTGCGGATGGCTTGATCCACGTACACCTGATCCACGATCTCCCATGTTTTACCCTCGTCTTTGCTGATGGCGTGGTCGAGATGTAACTCGTCGGATTTGATGTAGACGAAGGTGTGCAGGACGTCTTCCTTGTCAAAGATCATCGCGCCGTAGGAGCGGGTATCAATGGTGAATGGAATGACAGAAATTTCCTCAAACGTCTTGCCGTTATCAAAACTCTTGTACAAGCGGTATTTATGTTCGTCTGTGGAGCCCCACATATAGTCGTTGCAGAACTGCAGCACATAAATCACGCCGTCGCGCACAAACGCATCGTAAATGCGGCCTTTGTACGGGAAGCACGTTTCATCCGCTTCTTCCCACGTCTTGCCTTGATCGCGGCTTCGAACCACGGTGGGCGTTTCCCACGGCACGCAGAACATTTCAGCAAGGGCACTGTTGCGCAGGCAAAATGCCAAAATAGTACCGTCGTCTGCCGTGACGGCTTTTTCAACCGAGATGGTGAACAGACCGTCTTCAAAGCTCTTTCGCGAATAGGGGAACTCCTGCAACTCGGAGTAGGTTTTACCGCCGTCGCGCGAGATACAGTATTCCACCCAGCCGTAGCAGTAGTGACCGCCTTTACGAACAGCCGAGTAGTTTGCGTTAAAATCAATAAAGCAGTTCGCTGCAAACTCGGTCATGGCATGAGACATGTGACCGCTTCTGTGACGCGCCTCATTGTCCACGTGCATGACCGGATCTTCAATAACCACCGTGTAATTCTTGCGAGCGATTTCCATCATCAGGAAACACCAACCTTTCCAAGCCGATTATACGGCAATCCTTTTCATTCTTGCAATGTTCATACAAGACAATCTGTTTCATTTTTCGGACATTTTTGCGCGGAAGGCACCGGGGGGCAACTCGCAGTGTCGTTTGAAGAACGACACAAAATTACTTTCGTTTTCAAAGCCTAACAAAAATCCGATTTCTTTCACGCTGTATTGAGTGTCAAGTAAGAGCCGCTTGATCTGCTTGATTTTGCAAGCCACGATGTAGTCAGCGAGAGTTTGTCCGGTTTCCGTTTTGAAAATCCGACTTAGTTGTTTTGTGGACAGACAGCATTCTTTTGAAACGTCGTTGCAGGTCAGCAATTTATCGCTATTGTTTTCAATATAGGCTTTTGCCATGAAAAAGCGAGGATCACGAGAATCGTTACTGTTTTTGGGGATCTTGATATTCAGCGCATATAGGAAGGAGTACACAATTTCCAATGCTCTGCCCACGATCAGTTGTGAGGTGAACAGATCCGAAATCTCGCTGTGACGCAAGATGAAATTCAGACACTGGGTGATCTTATCCGAATAGTCAATGCGTGTTGCCGCTCGGTTTTTCAACTGTAACAGCTCCAGCGCATTGTCATCTGCCGAGAAAGCAAGTGTGATCTTGAGTGCCTCGCTGCTCGGCTGATAGTGATGCTTGGTGTGCGGCGGGATGAACAACGCTTCACCGCTGTTTAAGGTGAACACGTCGGTGCCGCACGTGTAAGCAATGATGCCGTCGAGCACAAAGTGGAGTTCAAAAAACGAATGCTCATGGGCGTGTTTGCGAATGTTGGTGTTGAGATAGGCTTTTCCCGCCGCACTGACCCAAAGAATGTTCAAATTCAAGGGCAGCTCCAAATGCGGGAACGATATTTTGTTTAAAGCATCTGCCCGCTTATCGGTATATTCTGTTGCAAACATTGCGTTCACATCCTCAACGTATTCTGTGCCGGTGTTTTTACGATTCGTTTATAGATAACGGCGATGGCAATCAACTGGCTGATACCTGTCAGCACCCATGAAATCGGGAAGGAAACGTACAAGATCTCCAAGCTGCGGAACTGTGCAAACACGGTGTAGATCCACAACACGCGAAACCCGCAAATGCCGAGTACCGAGGTAAGCATGGAGGTGGTGGAGGCACCCATGCCGCGCAACACGCCGGTCGGGACGTCCAACAGCGGATACAAGAAATAGAACAGCGCCATAAAGGTTAAGCGGAGCATGCCCGCGTTGATAGCCTCCTTTGGCGCATTGGGAATGTAAATAGACAGCAGTTGCGGTCCAAAGCCCCACACAAGCAAGCCAAGCAACCCGCCGACAACGGCGCCGCAGGCAATACAAATGCCCAGAATCTTCTTGACGCGGCCGTATTGCCGAGCACCCATATTCTGACTGACAAAGTTGATTGCGGCAAATTTGAATCCGTTGATAGCGGTGCTGATAAAGGTATCCAAGCTTTGTGCTGCCGAGTTGCCGGACATCACTGCCGAGCCAAACGAGTTGACGGACGATTGAATGAGTGTGGTGGAGATGCAAAACAGTGCGTTTTGCAGACCGGTGGGTACGCCGAACAACAAAATCTTCTTAAAGGGTGCGGCATAGATCCGCATTTTGGATAATACGAGCCGGCACGCATCGGTACGGCGCATCAGGGCGATCGTAACCAAAATGGCGGAGAGCGCTTGCGACAGAATGGTAGCGAGCGCGGCGCCTGTTACGTCCATCTTCAATACGATGCCGAAAAAGAGGTTTAATATCAGGTGCACAACACCGGCAGTCGTTAAATACACAAACGGTCCTTTGGCATCGCCTGCGGCATTCAGAACGGCGGCTAAAAAGTTGTAGATGAGCAGGAACGGCACGCCGCAGAAGATAATCCGCATATACTGGACCGAGTACGGTAACACGTCGGCTGGTGTTCCGAGCCACGTGAGTAACGGTTCGGCAAACAAAAGACCGATTATCGTGCAAAATAAACCGCAGGGAATGGCTGTCGGCAATGCGGTATGCACGGCGCGGTGAACCATCTGATTGTCTTTCGCACCGATCGCTTGCGCAATGGTGACACCCACACCAACGGATAACCCCGAAAAAAACAACACGATCAGTTGGGTGATGGAACTGGTGGCGCCGATGGCACCCACCGAGTTCGGCAGACCAAAGTTGCCAACGACCACCAGATCAACGGCATTGAATGCCAATTGCAACACGTTGGTAAAGATCATCGGGATAGCAAAGCGAACAATATTCGGCAAAAGCGCTCCCTCTACCATATTGATATCCCTTTTACGCATTTGGACCACCTGTTTTTTGAAATATCGATTTAACTGTATGCATTATACTGATTTAACAGGGGAATTACAATGATCGCAAAGGACAATCCGTGTTATTTTTTGGACATGCTTATCTTTAGAATAGCGCAGGGTTATTGAAAAAACAAGAGGGGATTGACGGAATATTATTGAAAAAACGCATCGTTATGATATACTGATAAAAGAAAGCATACGTAAGGATGAGATAGCTATGCACATTCAGGCGTTTCACGGTGTTCCTGATGCGGCGCTTGCGGTACGTATCCCTGTTTTTGTGGACGAACAGGGGTTTGTGGACGAAGTGGATGAGATCGACGGCACAGCCACCCATTTTGTCTTGTTTTCCGATGACCAACGACCGCTTGCCACCTGCCGTGTTTTTGCGCAGGACGGCGCCTACGTGCTGGGCAGGCTTTGTGTGCTCAAGGAACATCGCGGCAAGGCGTATGGCAGCGATCTGGTCGCGGCAGCCGAGCGGTATGTACAGTCCGTCGGCGGAGAGAGCCTTGCGCTTCATTCACAGTATCACGCCAGAGGGTTTTATGAAAGGCTCGGTTATGTCGCCTACGGCGAAGTGGAGGACGAACAGAGCTGCCCGCATATCTGGATGAAAAAACAGTTGACAGGGGATAGATATATGGATTTTTTAGAAATTGCCAACGCCCGCCAATCCTGCCGCAGCTTTGATGCGGATCGTGCGGTGGAGCCCGAAAAGCTTGTACGGATACTGGAGGCAGCACGGCTGTCACCGTCTGCCAGCAACGGTCAGCCGTATCACTTGACGGTGTGTACGGGTGAGCTCGCCAAACAGGTCGCCAAGGCGACGCAGGGTATGGGTGCGAACAAGTTTTCTTCGGACGCGCCGGTGCAGATCGTAGTGTCCGAAAAGCCGAACATCAAATCCACGATGGTCGGTGCGAAGGTGACGGGCACGGATTACCGTTCCATTGACATCGGGATCGCCACGGCGTACCTCACCGCTGAGGCAACTACGCAGGGGCTTTCCACCTGCATCCTCGGTTGGCTGAACGGCGATAAGATCCGCGAGCTTTGCGGCATTGACGGCGCGATACGCTTGGTCGTTTCCCTCGGCTATGCGAAAGCCGATGACAAGCTTCGCGCCAAAACACGCAAGACGACCGAGGAACTCATTACCATACTGGAATAAACGAACGGCGGCAGGATCACATGATCCTGCCGCCGCTTACTCTATTCAAATTTTCGGTCATACAGCAGTGCCGCGATCAACACCACGAACACCGAACCCGCGTTATGAACCAGAGCGCCGGTCGTGGGGGTCAACAGCCCCAATACCGACAGGAGCACGGCCAGCAGGTTAATGAGCATCGATAATGTAATGCTGAAGGCGATGGTTCGCACGGTCGCAACGGACAGCCGTTTGAGATAGGGAATCCTGGACAGATCATCTCCCATCAAGGCGATGTCCGCCGCCTCGACAGCAATATCGCTGCCCATAGTGCCCATAGCGACTCCGACACCTGCCGTTTTGAGAGCGGGTGCGTCGTTTACGCCGTCGCCCACCATGCACACCGTGTGGTTGTCCGCCTGCAGTGCCGCGATACACGCCACCTTCTGTTCGGGAAGCAGTTCGGCGTGCACGTTGTGAATGCCCACCTGTTCGGCAAAATAGTGAGCCGTCAGGGTGTTGTCGCCGGTCAGCAACACCGTCTCCGTACGCATATTGCTCAGACGAGTGACCATCTGCATTGCCTCCGGACGCAAGGTATCGGAAAGCGCGATCAACCCCACGGTCTTGCCGTTTTCGGCAACGACAACGATTGCTTTGCCTTGGGAACGCATTTGTGCTGCTATATCGGCTGCTTTTTCATTCAGCGCAACGCCGTTTTTCTGCAGATAGGCTTCATTGCCGCATAAGACGGTTGCGTTTGCGATCTGTGCGGTGATACCCATTCCTGCTGTCATCGTAAAGGAGTCGGATTCCAAAAGCGGCAATTCCCGTTCTTTTGCACAGCTCACGACCGCCTTGCCGAGCGGATGCTCACTTTTGCTCTCTGCCGTTGCCGCGAGCGCGAGCAGGGTATCCGTTGTTACCGTACTGTCGAGCGGGATGCAGTCACATACCGTCAACCGTCCACAGGTGAGTGTGCCGGTCTTGTCGAAAGCGACGGTATCGACCTTGCCCATCTTTTC
>CAYVDQ010000093.1:0-5660 GCA_964450615.1 uncultured Eubacteriales bacterium
GTTTGTGTCCGTAAGGACACAACATCATTTGCGAGTTTACTCGCAACATCATTTCTCGCCGAGCGAGAACATCATTCCGCGATAGCGGACACAAAACGATGTGGCTGCGCCAACGATGTGATGCTTTGCATCAACGATGTTTTGCCTTCGGCAAAAACGATGTTGCGACTTTGTCGCAAACGCCTTGCACCATCAACGACGGTTGGTTTGCACTGCAATAGACAAAAAATCTGCCGAAGAAAAATCTTCGGCAGATTTTTGTTAACCTAAATGTCTGATGGTATCTAACATATTAGAAAGAATTTCTGCACCTTGTTCGGTTTCGTAAAATCCTACTTCTGTTACGATCTTAGAAAGCATTTCTAATGCTTTGCTTTTTGCACTTTCTTCCTTAGGCTTCAAATCATCATACATCTTCTCGTAAAAAGCAATGAGTTTTTGATTGGTTGCTTCGCGACTTTCTACCACTTCGGCAATAGCTTCTGCCTGTTCGGCTCCCGCGACATCGGGGACTGAACTGCCGTTTGTTGGAACCATATTTCCTAATGCTGCCAACGCCATGCCTATGTGATCTGTTTGATTTTGGATCTTTTCAATCTGCTCCAACACATAATTGATTGTTAGTTTTTGGGGTTCTTCAACAGGGGTGATGGTGGTTGCATCGGTATTAACATTTTTATTTTCCGACATAGTATTGTCCTCCAATTCAGTGTTTGGCGGACACGCAAGGCATATTTTATTTTCATTTATGAAGCGTGCCCTGCCGTTTTTCACAAGACCTTTCGCCCTCTTAGGGTAGGTAGCCGCATACTCGTTTCCGTTTTCATCTACAACAACAATGTTTTTTTCGATGGGTGTCATCCCCTTGTCATAGAGTGTAAAGCTGTTTTTTGTTATGGGTGCCGTCCCCATTTACAAACAAAGTATAGCATATAATACCTGTTGTTTCAACCCCTTGAAAACCAAAACGAAAAATGGTATATTGAGTTTTAGAAAATATCGGCACTGTCGGTGCACAGGTGCTATACACATTAAACAAGAAGAGGTGTGAACCGTGAAAAAAGTGTTGGTCGGAATGAGCGGCGGGCTGGACAGCTCGGCGGCGGTATGGCTTCTCAAAGAACAAGGCTATACGGTCGAGGGCGTGACGCTGTTACTCACCGAGGGCAGTGCGTGCGGTTCTTCCCGTGATGTGGAGGATGCGCGACTGACGGCACAGCGAATGGGGATCGAGCATCGCACGCTGGATGAGCGGCAGTGGTTTCACGATACGGTGATCCGCGATTTTGCCGATACGTATGCCGCCGGTGCAACTCCGAATCCGTGTATCGTGTGCAACCGCGAAGTGAAATTCGGCAAACTGCTTGCCTACGCGTTGGAGCAAGGCTTTGACGCGGTGGCAACCGGTCACTATGCACGCATCGAGCAGGCAGAAAACGGACGGTGGCTGCTCAAAAAAGCGGCGGATGCCTCCAAGGATCAAAGCTACGTGTTATATTCGCTGACACAGCATCAGCTTTCGCACATATTGTTTCCGCTTGGTGACCGCTTCAAAGCCGATCTGCGCGTACTTGCCGCAGAACAGGGTTGGGAGGCGGCGCACAAGCCGGATAGCCAGGATATCTGTTTTATCCCCGACGGCGATTATGCGGCATTTTTGGAGCAAACGATGGGCATTCGGCGCGAGCCGGGCAATTTTGTGGATATGAGCGGGCAGGTTATCGGCAAACATACCGGTATGATCGGGTACACCATTGGTCAGCGAAAGGGTCTTGGCGTAGCGTTCGGCGAACCGCGGTTTGTGGTGCGCAAGGATGCCGTGCAGAACACGGTGACGCTCGGCAAAAGCGAGGATCTGTTCACAAGCGAATTGATGGCGGATCGCGTAAACTGGATCGCGATCCCCGAACTAACCGAGCCGATGACGGTGACCGCCAAAACGCGGTATTCGCAACGCGAAGCGTCAGCGGTCATTGAACCGTGCGGCGATTCGCAGGTGAAAGTGACGTTTGCGGAGCCGCAACGCGCGATCACAGTCGGGCAAGCAGTGGTATTCTATGATGGTGATACCGTCGTGGGTGGCGGTACGATTATACAAGCATAAAACCGGGGACAGAGCTTTTCGCTCTGTCCCCGGTTTTTGTAAACGAAAACTATGCGATAGCCGCGTGGTTGGATAGAACTTTAGCGATGAACAGAACAACGTAGCGTTAAGAGGAAATGGCAAAAAAGTGTGTGTGAAGGCTCCCTCCGGGAGGGAGCTGGCCGAGCAGGTGCGAGGCCTGAGGGAGAGGGCGCAACTACAAAGATGAAAATCTGAAAGTCTCGCAATCTCCTTCCGGCACGCATTCGCGTGCCACCTTCCTCTCGGAGGAAGGCGACGATAGAAACTCGTTTACGGGTAGCCAATAATCTGTGAATGGCTGGTAGGCAATAAGAACCTGACCCGCCAACGCAATTAACATTGCGGGCGGGTACTCTGGAACCTTGTTGTTTCACAATAAAAAGCGCACCCCAGCGCCGCCAGTATCGCATAGGGCTATGCCTGAAAATGAAAAACCACCCGCTATGCGGGTGGTTAATTATTTACAAGTATTCTTTTAATACTTGTGCAATGCCGCCTTGATCGTACGGGGCGGTGATGCGGTCAGCGATCGCCTTGACCGGTTCATCCGCGTTACCCATTGCGACGCCGATACCGACGTACTGCAACATGTCGTAGTCGTTCATACTATCCCCAAAAGCCATGCTTTGTTCGCGGGGAAGATTCAGTTCTGCGAGCACCTTACGAATACCGCTGGATTTTGAGCAGCCTCTCGGGACGATTTCCACGTAATGGGGATGCTGAATGATATCCAGATTCTCTTTAACGTACGGGAGGATCGACGGCGGGATCACGCTATACACCGTGAGCTTGGAGGTGATCTCGTGCGGGTATTGCTCCCGCCATTCGGCGGCGGTGTAAAGGCGGGGATAGGCGGGGACTAACTTGGTCGCCGCAGGGGAGGCAAGCTGCACCATATGGTCCTCGGTTTCCATCACAAGCGTGGCATCCGATTGCTCAAACGCTTGTTGAATGGGAGCGAGGATATCCTCGGAAACACAGGTGCGGTAGATCACACGATCCCCGATTGAGACATACGCACCGGCACCTGCGACGATGCCGTCAAACCCGATGTCTAAAACGGCGGGGTACAGATAGCCGGTGGAACGGCCGGTACACAAAAACAAATAGTTGCCGCGTGCGCGAAACGCGCGCATCGCTTCTACGTCCACGACAGCGGGCGGTTCGTTACGCATAGCCAGCGTGCCGTCAAGATCAAAAAAAGCGGCGATAGGTAAAGGCATAATAACATCCTCTTAGGTGAAATTGAATATCGGTGAGAAGCCCATGAGCGCCAATGCGAGCAGACCGAGATACACAAGCGTTGCGGGAAGACCGCGGAACGACGAGGGAATATCGGGGTTATCCATCCGTTCGACCGCCTCGGCGGTCATCGCAGATAAAAAGCCAAAGCCAAACGCGGCACCTGCGGCGAGTCCCAAAGCGGAAAAAAAGGAAACGGATACCTGCAGATTGAGCAATAACGCCACACCGACGACCAGGTTGTTGAAAACCGCGAGCGGCAACAGATGCCGTACACGGCGGTATAGGGTTTCAAAACGGCTGAGAATCACGATGGCAAGCAGGTACAGCAGGCAGACGATGCACACGATAATGAGCGGGCGCAGCATCCGCACCCACCAAGTGGCGGCAAGCAGCCGATCAATGGGATAAAAGATGGCGGCCGTGATCACCGAAAAGCACAAGACCAAAACGCCGAAGCGAAGCAACTGGCGGGGATGGCGGTTGATTTTGAGCATCACCGAGGCATCAAAGCCGGCGGTGAGCACCAAATTCTGCATGGTGGCAGCGATCAGAAAAACGAGAAGCGTATTCACAACCGTGTTCATAACGTCCCCACCTCCTGTGAATCCTCGCGGTGCAACAGCTTTTTGCACCATTGCAAGGTGGCAGCCATAAAGCCGAGCAGAATAAAGCCAATAAAGGGATGTTCCGCTTCCGGAAAGCGCACCTCGTAACCGAGCGGCACGTTCCACAAGGTGCCGTAGATCGCCATTTCACGCAGAGCAGATGCCACGCACAGCACCAAACTGAAGCCGAGCGCTGTGCCGAGTGAGTCTGAAAACGTCACGGCAAGATTGACGCGAGGAGCCGTCGGTGCGATGGCGGAACGGTAGGTGTATAGGGTGTTTACCGCCATCAGCGGTAAGAACAGATATAAGTGTGCATAGATCTCCGCGGAGATGAACAGGCGCAATGCAACCGCTGCACCGAACAGCAGAGCCGAGGAGAGAAGCACGTATACGACCGGTTGCAGACGGGTGGCGATATATTTTGCCAGCAACGCGAACAATAGGTCCGCGAGCACAAGCGTGACAACGGTACACGCCGACAGCGCGACACCGTAGCGCAGATCGATACCTACTGCGAGAATGGGACATAGTCCCAATGCTTGAACGAGTACCACGTTTTGGGGGAGAAAGGCGTTCCACACTACCGATAAGAAGTTACGCAAGGCGGGTTTCATAGTGGCGCCACCTCCGTTCTTTTGCGACGAAGCCATGCGGTAAGATGCCAACAGCTGCGATCAAGTATCGGCGAAAAGGAATTGACCAGCATGACAGCGAAGAATTCGCAACATTCAAAACGACCGTAATGACGAAGAATCATTGTCAGAATAGCCGCAATGATACCGTATAAGATACGTGCCAACCAAAAACGCGGCGCGGTGCAGGGATCCGCGAGCAGAAAAACACCGGAAAACAGTAACAGACCGGTGCACAGCTCCAGCGAAACACTGGTGGCGGCATCAATGGAGGCGCGCGGAAACAGTGCCGCTAAGAGTGCGCAAACCATCAAATAGGGGATCAGGATAAACGGCGATGATGAGTGGCGCATAAACAGGTACAGCGCACACGCAAGCAGAATCAGAACGCCGGTGGAGCCGATCGGGCCGGGGAAATCACCGCTGAGCAGGGCAACCCAGCCGTACGAGGTCGTACCGCCGCTGTTGAGCTGCGCAGTGGGAGACGCCGCCGTGATGACGGCAGAGGTGTCAAGCAGCGGCAGTGAATCGGTCAGCGTCGGATCGGGGTATACGAACAGCCGTGTTGGGAAACAGACGGCGCAAAACGCTATGCCCGCGGCGGCGGGATTAAAAATGTTACGACCGGTACCGCCGAACGGCATTTTCGCCACACCGATGGCAAATGCCGCGCCGATGGCAGGGACCCAGAAAGGCGCGAGCGGCGACATCATTGCGCCGATCAGGCCGCCGGTTACCATCGAGGTGGCATCCGACATAGAAGGGCGGCCGTGACGAAACAAGCCGCAGATAAATTCCGTTAACACTGCGCTGAAGATACCGGATAATACCAGCAAGAGCGGACGAACGCCATAATGCAGACAGGAAAACGCCGTTAGCGGAACTAAGCACAGCAATACACCGTAGGATTGGTAGGCGGGGCGTTGTGCCTCGCGCAGATGCGGGGCGGCAGAAGCTTTAAGCATCGGTATCCTCCTCCAATTCTACGGAAATGGTGTTGTCCGCCGTTTTTGCTTCTTGGACAACGGCGGCAAGATCAATGCCGCACGG
>CAYVDQ010000094.1:0-5590 GCA_964450615.1 uncultured Eubacteriales bacterium
CGTGCAGATCCAAAAAGCTCGCCTTACCCATAATACGGCGGCTCATCATACGGCCCGCGATGGACACGTTGATCGGCTCGGCGAGTTCGATGCTCTGCCCTTCCTCCGGTTGTCCGTGCTCGGCGATGTACGCGGCTTCCTTTGCCTCGTACGCGGCACGCGCCTCGTCGGTATAGGCGGTCACGTCGTATTTGGTGACCTCATACGGATTCTGACCCGCTTCGCACAGCGCTTTGAGTTTATCACGGCGCACCTGCAACAGTTCGGATAACTGTTCCATGGTCATTTCCGGTTGTTCGCTCATGTTGACTTCCTCACTTTCAAAAAAAGCGGGCGGGATCAATCCCACCCGCATCTGTTCGCTGTTGGTTATTATTTCTCGATCTTTTTGATCGTCAGCGTGATCTCACCGCCGGGGGTTTCCACCTCGACGGTATCACCCACGGCATGACCGATAAGACCTTTGCCGATGGGCGACTCATCCGAAATACGGCCGCCGAGCGGGTTGGCTTCGGTAGAACCGACGATTTCGTACGTCACGTCTGTCTTTTTACCCTTGAAATGCACGGTGACAATCGAGCCGATATGCACATTTTCGGTGCCGAGCTCGCTCTCGTCCAACACGCGCACGTTTTTGAGCTGCGCTTCGAGCTCTGCAATACGGCCTTCCACGATCGCCTGCTCGTTTTTCGCTTCGTCGTACTCACTGTTTTCCGACAAGTCACCAAAACCGCGTGCCGTCTTGATTTTCTCGGCAACTTCCTTGCGGCGTATGGTCTTGAGTTCTTCGAGTTCCAGCTCTAATTTTTTGAGACCTTCTTTGGTAACGATGGTTTCTTTTGCCATACTTACTATCTCCTTCGGAGTAATCTATTCGTTAACAGACCTATTATATATTACCGAAATCATTCTGTCAAGCCGATTTTCGTTTCGATTTGTTCCTGCCACGCAACAATAAACGGGGGCGCAATACGCGCCCCCGCAACCTTCACTTTTTATCCCGCACCAAGGCTTCTCCTTGAGGTGATTCCCCCGCTTGGCGGGGGAAATGTCCGTGAAACGGACAAAAGGGGCCCGTCTTCGGGAGAAAAAGCTGTCACCGTAGGTGACTGATGAGGTGGCGGTCCACCCCCGCAAACTCAATCCACCGCACACACAACGGTCAGGTCGGGATGCAACTGGAGAAGCGATGCCGGTACTTCGGGCGTGATCGGCCCGAACAGCGCCTTTTCCAGGATCTCTTTCTTGGACGCACCGCTCGCAATCAAGAGCACTTTCTTGGCGCCCATGATACCGCCCATGCCCATCGTCACTGCCTGACGCGGCACGTCGTCCGCCGACGCAAAAAAACGGGCATTCGCCTCGATGGTGCTGGGATCGAGGTCCACCACGTGGGTCTCTTTGGTAAAGAACTCGTCGGGCTCGTTAAACCCGATGTGACCGTCCGGCCCGATACCGAGCAACTGCATATCGATACCGCCAAGTGAAGCGATAAGCGCATCGTAGCGTGCACCCTCCGCCGCATAGTCGGCAGCCTTGCCGTTGGGGACATTGGTGTTCGCCTTGTCGATGTTCACACGGTTGAACAGGTGCGTATCCATGAAATAGCGATAGCTCTGATCGTTTGTGCCGTCCAGCCCGCAATATTCGTCCAGATTGACCGAGCGGATGGCGGAGAAATCCACGTCACCTTTCTCGTTCCACTCCGCCAGCTTATCATACAATCCGATCGGCGAGGAACCGGTGGCAAGCCCCAACACGGCATCCGGTTTGAGCACGATCTGTGCCGCCATGATCTTGGCAGCCTCCAGGCTCATTTCTTCATAATTCTTCGTACGAATGATCTTCACAATACGCACGCTCCTTTTCGGCAAAATACTTGATATCTTTACCATATCACGTTTCCCGCCGCTTTTCAAGCGTTTTCGATAGAAAGGGCGGTCGGAAAACTTGCACTTGCAAATCGATCCGACGTGTGATATATAAAAGATATATACGAAAAAGGAGTGTTTGTCATGCGACACTTTATCAAATATTTTTCCGACGATCAAACGGTCCGGCTGGATGCGTTTATCACCGAGCGTTCTCCCGAAACACCGTATCTGAACGCGGCGCGCCCTGCCGTCATCGTCTGCCCGGGCGGCGGGTATCAGAGCTGTTCCGACCGCGAGGCGGAACCCGTAGCGCTCAAATACGCAGCGGCGGGCTTTCAAGTGTTTCTACTGCGCTACACCGTCGGTAAAAAAGCGGTGTTCCCCGCTTCGCTCATTGATCTCGGCAAGACGATCAAATACGTGCGTGACAACGCGGAAAGCTTAAACGTCCTCTCCGATAAGATCGCGGTGTGCGGCTTTTCGGCAGGCGGGCATTTAACCGCCTCACTCGGGGTCTACTGGAACGACGGAGCCGTGCTGAAAGCCTGCAACGCGCAAGGGCGCGAGTTGCGTCCCGATCTGCTGATCTTGGGCTATCCGGTGATCTCCACCTCGTGGATGGAAAATGCGGGCGACTATCCGCGCATTTCCGGCAATCCCGACGATCCCGCCGTGTATCAGAAGCTCAACCTGCACTTAGCCGTGAATAAGGACACCCCGCCGACGTTTCTCACGCACGGTGTCGCGGACGAGGCGGTGCCGGTGCGCGATTCGCTGCAGTTTGCCGCCGCACTGGAGGCGCACGACGTGCCGTTTGAAATGCACGTGTTCTCCCACGGCACGCACGGCTATTCCGCCGCAGACGACACCTGCGCAGACGGTGTCTGGCTGGATGAAACGCTGGCGGAGTGGCTGCCGCTGTCACTCGCGTGGCTAAGGCGCAATTTTGAAAACGGCGAACTCACCCGCTCGGTCGAAAAAGCCCGCTATTCTTCCGAATTATAAACAAAAACGAGCAGGTATCGCAAGGGCGATACCTGCTCGTTTTATTCTTCTTCCTGCCTGCAAATGACCCGCCAGCATAACCGCCGCAGATCCTCCATGGTTGCGATCGTGCCCGCCTCCCCTCGGAAGATCGCCGCACCGCGCAGCTCGCGCATGTACCATGAGGCATGCTTGCGCGCTTCGAGCAACGCCACACGCTCGCCCTTGAGCGAGGCGGCAAGTTCAATCTGTCGGCACAGCACGTCCATGCGTTTGGCGACCGGCGGATCCGGAAGACGCACACCGTGCGTCAGATACGCCTCCACCGCCTGGAACACCCACGGCGCACCCAGTGCGCCGCGCCCGATCATGACAAGATCACAACCGGTATGCTCGTATAACCGCGCCGCGGATTCCGGTGAATTCACGTCACCGTTACCGATCACCGGCACCGAGACCGCCCGCTTAACGTCGCGAATAATGTCCCAATCCACCGGCGGTGCATACATTTGATCACGCGTGCGCCCATGCACCGTGATCGCCGAAGCACCTCCGCTTTCGCAAGCCTGCGCCACCTCGACCGCATTGACCTCGTCCTTGGCATAGCCTTTGCGGATCTTAACCGTGACCGGTACGTTCACCGCCGCGGTCACCGCTTTCACGATCTGCCGACACAACTCCGGCTCCCGCATCAGCGCGCTGCCGCAATGGTTCCCCGCGATCTTCGGCGCGGGACATCCCATATTGATATCCAACCAATCGGGCTTTTGCGACATCGCCATGCGCGCCGCCGAGGCCAGCGTATCGGGATCGTCGCCGAACAACTGGATCGCCGCAGGGCGCTCCCGCTCGTCCAGCACCATGAGTTCGCGGCTCTTTTGATCGCCGTAGGTCAGCGCCTTTGCGCTCACCATTTCCGTCACCGTAAACGCTGCACCGTATTCCCGGCAAATGCGCCGAAACGCCGGATCCGCCACCCCCGCCATCGGTGCGAGCGCGGCGCGTCCGGTGATCTCTACCGAACCAATAAACATTCTTATGTCACCTTATTCTTCCTCGTCCGGTATGTACTCTAAAATATCACCCGGCTGACAATTCAGCGCCTTGCAGATCGCATCCAGCGTGGAAAACCGTACAGCCTTCGCCTTGTTATTCTTTAAAACGGATAGATTGGCAAGCGTCACACCGACTTTGTCCGACAATTCCGTCAGCCCCATTTTGCGGCGCGCCATCATCACGTCCAGATTGACCAGTATTGCCATTGCCTGTACCCTCCTGCACTAAATGGTCATGTCGTTTTCCTCTTTGTATGCGGCTGCCTGTGCAAACAACTCGGCAAACACAAAGAGTACCAGTCCGACAAACGCAAAGAGAAGTGCCAAGAAGCCAATCAGGAATCGAAATACGTCAAAACAAAACACCAACGCAAACCATACTACAGCCGATACCACGGCGATCCAACCGATCTTGCGCAGCCGTTTCACGGTATCCGTACAAAACGGCGTTGTCTGCGTCACGTTGCGCATAATGCCGCGGCATTGCCATAAGATCAACTCCGCAATCACGCCCATCACGTACAAAAACACCAGATACTGATTATATAAGTCTCCGCCGCGCGGCTGACTGGTAAACGTTTCCGTGAGCCACGGCGACGCAATCATCAGCCCCAAATCCAGAGCCATTAACAACCACGCTGCGATTTCCATCATGTGGCCGAGCTTGCGAGCGTTTTTCATGATACATCCTACCTCTCTTATATCCCTCAATATGCCATTAGTGTATCACATCCGCAAAGTGAGGTCAACTCAAATATTCGGTAATTCCGTTCGCGACCCCCAGTGCAAACAACTGCGGCGAATCTGCCATCAGCGCCGCGTCCCCCGGATTGGTGATAAACCCCAGTTCCACTAAAACGGCAGGCATCCGTGTGCGCCGCAGCACGTACAAATTGGTGCGCTGTGTCACCCCGCGATCGGGAAGTCCCGTCGTATCCTCTAACTCATCCAAAATATCCTCCGCGAGCTCTGCCGCCGCAGAATTCAAATTAAACACGAGTGCCTCGCTCCCCGACGCACCGGCAAGCTCCGACGCGTTCGCGTGCAGGCTGATAAAGTAATCCGCACCCCAGTTGTTGGCATCGTTCACACGCGCGGCAAGCGCTGTCGCATTGGAAGTACCCAGCTGCGTATCCGCCGTCGGGCGCGATAGGCGCACGTCGTACCCCTCGGCACGCAAAATCTCCGCCAACTCCACCCCGATGCGAAATACCAGATCCTGCTCACGGTAGCCGTTTCCCTCTGCTCCCGCGTTCGGGTTTTGCGGATTATGTCCTTGATCGATATAAATTTTAGTCGCCATCTTCACCACTCCTTCCCCCTATCTTATGCTGTATACACCTCGTCCCGTACATAAAAAATAAGGCGGGGATAACGTTTCGCGTTATCCCCGCCCTTTATACTCCGTCGCGCTATCGCGCGACTCCATAATTATTCATTATTCATCATTATTCATTATTTAACCCCGCCTCTACTCTTCCATCTGTTTTCCCAAAAACGCAGCGGCAACCTGTGCTAACTTAACATCCGTGTCCCCCGGCATAGCGCCGGTGTCGTTCATCAGGAGGCACACACAGCCGATCACATCCCCCGCCGACAAAATCGGCGCGGCGATACCGGCAAGCCGGTCACGTCCTTCCACGACAGGCACGCCCTTGCCGCCGTTTTCACGCGCCG
>CAYVDQ010000095.1:0-5584 GCA_964450615.1 uncultured Eubacteriales bacterium
TGTGGGGCAAGCTCTACGGTCAGTGGCTGTGTGAGGGCGCGGTGTTCACCTACGACTTCGACCGCTTCGATGCCGAAAAGATCCTGCCGATGTTTGCGCAATATAACATCACCACGTTCTGCGCGCCGCCTACGATGTATCGGATGCTCATCAAGCAGGATCTCAGCCGCTTTGATCTGTCCTCCATCCATCACGCCACCACCGCCGGCGAAGCACTGAACCCCGAGGTATTCTATCAGTTTGAAAAATCAACCGGTCTGCGCATCCACGAGGGCTTCGGTCAGACCGAAATGACACTGGGTATCGCGAACCTGTACGGCACCAGCATCAAGCCCGGCGCCATGGGCAAACCCGTTCCCGGCTACGGCATCGACATTGTGGATGCCGACGGCAACCCCGTGGAGGACGGTATCAACGGCGAGATCGTCATCCGCACCGATCCGGCACCCACCTGCGGCGTGTTCCTCGGCTACTATCAGAATCAGGAAGCCACCGACGCCGTGTGGCACGACGGTATGTATCATACCGGTGACGTGGCATGGCGCGACGAGGACGGCTACTTCTGGTATGTGGGCCGTGCCGATGACGTCATCAAGTCCTCCGGTTACCGCATCGGGCCGTTCGAGATCGAATCCACCATCATGGAGCTGCCCTACGTTCTGGAATGCGGCGTTTCCGCCGCTCCCGACGAGGTCAGAGGTCAGGTGGTCAAGGCGAGCATCGTGCTGGTTCCCGGTGTCGAGGGCACCGAGGAACTGAAAAAGGAGATTCAAACCTACGTCAAACAACACACCGCGCCGTACAAATATCCGCGTATCGTGGTGTTCCGCGACGAGCTTCCCAAGACGATCAGCGGCAAAATTATGCGCAACAAACTGTAATAAAATATATTGACAAAGTTTTTATAAAGTGATATGATTCCTTATTATGATTATATGCAAAAGCTTTGATGGAGAAAAGCTGCTGTATCCCCTGCCCTCAGAGAACTGGCGGTCGGTGCAAGCCACGGCAGAAGCAGTTTGCTTGTCGCTCCGGAGCCGGGAGGAAGAAGTGTAGTAGACCCTCCCCGTGCCAGCTACGTCAGTGCTTAGGGTGTGTTGGCACCCAATGAGTGGTATCTGCTGTGAGGCAGATGCAATTTGAGTGGTACCGCGGGTTGTTTCAGCTCGTCTCAAAGGAATCTTTCTTTTGAGACGAGTTTTTATTTGTGAGGTATACCGTATGGAACAGATGATGACAGGCACAGACTACAAGATCCGAGAGGTGGCTTCCCGTATTCGGGAGTTGCGGACTATCAGCGGCTTTTCCGTTGAGGAAATGGCGCAGCGTGCCGGTGTGTCCGTCCAGGAATATTGCCAGTTTGAAGAGGGCAGCCGCAATATGAGCGTTGCCTTTCTGTACCGCTGTGTACTGATCTTCGGCGTGGATTTTTCCGACCTGCTCGAAGGTCGTAGCGCCAAGCTGCGCACCTACGCCCTGACCCGCAAAGGTGACGGTCAACGCATTGAGGAAGCCCATCATATGATCGGCTACAACCTCGCACCGGATTTTCGTAACCGTATCGCGCTGCCTCTGTATATGAAGCTTTCGTATCGCGAGGGCGCCGAATATGAGGATATTCAGCTGACTACCCACGAGGGTCAGGAATGTGACATCGTCATCCGCGGTCAAATGAAGATCCAGATCGGCTCCAACAGCGAAATCCTCAACCCCGGTGATTGTATTTACTATGATTCCTCCATCCCGCACGGCATGATCGCCGTCGGCGGTGAGGATTGCGCCTTTTATGCCATTGTTCTTTCTAACGAGGCGGCGCGTACCGGTGAACAAGAGGCGGCTGTCGCCACGGTGGACACTGCTGTGCGCACCCCCGACAAGGAGGTGCGCGTTTACCGTAAGTTCATTACGCCCACGGAGAAGGATGGCAAACTGACCGCCATCGACTTCCAAAACGAGGACACCTTCAACTTCGCCTTTGACGTCATCGATGAGCTCGGCAGCACCAAGCCGGATAAGTTGGCAATGCTGCACATTTCCAAGGACGGCACCGAGCGTCGGTTTACCTTCGGAGATATGAAAAAGGAATCCGCGCGGGCGGCCAACTACTTCAAGAGTCTGGGCATCCGTCGCGGCGACCGCGTGATGCTGATCTTAAAGCGCCACTACCAGTTCTGGTTTGCGGTGCTGGGTCTGCATAAGCTGGGTGCCATCGTGATTCCCGCTACCAACCAGCTGCTTGAAAAAGATCTGACCTATCGGTTTGCTTCCGGCAACATCAAAGCCATTCTCTGCACCGCCGACGGTGATGTGGCGGATGCGGTGGATGCGGCTGCCAAGAACAGCCCGATGCTGGAAACGAAGATTCTGGTAAACGGCAGTCGGGACGGTTGGCACGATTTTAACGAGGACTATCCGATGTTCTCCAGCCGCTTTGCAAGAACCGAGGACACGCCCTGCGGTGACGATCCGATGCTGATGTTCTTTACCTCCGGCACCTCGGGTTATCCCAAGCTGGCGGCACATAACCACAAATATCCCTTAGGCCATTTCATCACTGCCAAATATTGGCATCACGTCAATCCGGACGGCTTGCATTTTACCATTTCCGATACCGGTTGGGCGAAGTCAATGTGGGGTAAGCTTTACGGCCAATGGCTGTGCGAGGCGGCTATCTTTGTGTATGACTTTGATCGGTTTGATGCTGAGCAGATTCTGCCCATGTTCAAAAAGCACAACATCACCACCTTCTGTGCACCGCCCACGATGTATCGGATGCTCATCAAGCAGGATCTCAGCCGCTTCGATCTGTCGTCTGTGGAATATGCCTCCACCGCCGGCGAGGCGCTGAACCCCGAGGTGTACATCCAATTTAAAAAGCACACGGGTATTGCCATCAAAGAAGGCTTCGGTCAATCCGAAAGCACCGTTATCATCGCCAACCTGGCAGGCGATAGCCATAAGGTTGGTTCAATGGGCAAACCGGTTCCGCTGTATCCGGTTCATCTGCTGGATCAGGAGGGGAACGATGTGGATCCCGGCGAAACCGGCGAGATTTGTATCGATATCTCCAAGGGTCTGCCCTGCGGTCTGTCATACGCCTACGAGGGCAACGAGGAGGTCACCCGTGAAACCTGGCGCGACGGCTACTATCATACCGGCGACCTCGCCTGGAAAGACGAGGACGGCTTCTACTGGTACGTGGGCCGTGCCGATGACGTCATCAAATCCTCCGGCTACCGCATCGGACCGTTTGAAATTGAAAACGTTATTATGGAACTGCCCTATGTGTTGGAATGCGGCGTTTCCGCCGCTCCCGACGAGGTCAGAGGGCAGGTGGTCAAGGCAAGCATCGTGCTGGTAAACGGCACCGAGCCGACGGAAGAACTGAAAAAAGAGATTCAGAACTACGTCAAGCAGCGCACCGCGCCGTATAAATATCCGCGGATCGTGGTGTTCAAAGAAAGCCTGCCCAAGACCACCAGCGGTAAAATCATTCGTAAGAAGCTGTAACGTATGGAACACAAACGACTTACGCTGTTTGCCGGTCATTACGGCAGCGGCAAAACCAATATTGCCGTCAACTATGCCCTGCATCTGGCGGCCGAGGGAAAAGCGGTCTGCATCGCAGACTTGGACATCGTTAATCCCTATTTTCGCACCAAGGACAGTGCGGCGGTCTTGGATGCCGCCGGTGTGGAGCTGATCTCCCCCCAATTTGCCAACAGCAACGTGGACCTGCCGGCACTGCCGGCAGAAGCATACCGCTTGGTGGAAGATACCGGCGTTTACGGTATCATGGATATCGGCGGTGACGATCGAGGCGCCTACGCGCTGGGACGGTACATTCCCTTTATCAAGCAGGAGAATAACTATCGGATGGCGTTTGTTACCAACTGCTACCGTCCGCTCACCCGCACGCCGGAGGAAGCGCTTGCGGTCATGCGGGAAATCGAAGCCGCTTGCGGTCTTTCCTTCACCTGCCTTGTCAACAACTCCAATCTGGGTACGGAAACCACCGCCCAAACGGTGCTGGATTCTTTGGGATTCGTTGAAACTTTAAGTAAACTCTCCGGTCTGCCGCTTTGGCTACACACCGTAAGAAACGACGTTGCCGAGGCACTGACTATCCCTCACGTACTGCCCCTGCAGCTGCAGGAGAGATATTTTGACCTACCGTCCCAAAAGCCGCAAAATCGGCCTTTGTGGGGATGAAAAGGAGGAACAACTAATGGCAAACGTAACGTTTAACACCGATCTTTGCAAAGGCTGCGGCCTGTGCGTGGATGCCTGTCCCAAGCAGTGCCTTGCCATCGCACTCGATAAGATCAACAAAAAAGGATATTCCCCTGCTGTGATGGAGCATCAGGACAAGTGCATCGGTTGCGCTTTCTGCGCGACGATGTGCCCCGATTGCATCATCACCGTAGAACGATAAGGAGGCGCAGTTATGGCGGAAAAAGTTTTAATGAAGGGTAATGAGGCAATCGCCGAAGCAGCGATCCGTGCCGGTTGCCGTCACTATTTCGGCTATCCCATCACGCCGCAGACCGAAATCGCCGCGTATATGGCAAAAAAGATGCCCAAGATCGGCGGTGTGTTCCTGCAAGCGGAAAGTGAGATCGCTTCCATCAACATGGTCTACGGCGCTGCCGCCACCGGCACTCGCGTTATGACCTCCTCCTCCAGCCCCGACGTTCCCGCGTTAGTGGTAAACGTTCAGCGCGGCGGTCCCGGTCTCGGCGGTATTCAGCCCTCCCAGTCCGATTACTTCCAGGCGACCAAGGGCGGCGGTCACGGCGATTACAGGATGATCGTTCTGGCGCCCGCTTCCGTTCAGGAAATGGCGAGCCTGACCATCAAGGGCTTCAACCTGGCGGACAAATACTTAATGACCTCGATGATCCTCGCCGACGGCACTATCGGTCAGATGATGGAGCCTATTTCCTTTGAAGATACGCAAGTAGAAACCTACGAAAAGCCGTGGGCGCTGACCGGCACCAACTGCGAGCGCAAACACAACGTGGTAAACTCCTTGTACTTAAAGCCTGAAGAGCTGGAAATTAAAAACTTTGAGCGCTACGAGCGGTACAAGCTGATCGAAGAAAACGAAGCGATGTGGGAAGAGTTTATGATGGAAGACGCCGAGTATTGCGTCGTCGCGTTCGGTATTGCTTCCCGCGTTGCCAAGAATGCCGTGGTTGCGGCAAGAGAAGAGGGCATCAAGGTCGGTCTGATCCGTCCGATCACGCTGTGGCCCTTCCCCAACAAGGTGTTGGCAGAGACCGCCGACAAAGTCAAAGGCTTCCTCAGCGTCGAGCTGAGCATGGGTCAGATGATCGAAGATGTCCGACTTGCCACCAACTGTAAAAAGCCGGTTGCTCTGTGCAACCGCAGCGGCGGTATGATCCCCACCCCCGATGAGGTGCTGGCATCCATCCGCAAGGTGCAGAAAGGAGAGTTCTAAATGGCTGTTGTGTTTCAAAAACCCAAATCGTTGGCCGACCTCCCTTTCCACTACTGCCCCGGCTGTCCCCACGGCATCATCCACCGCTTGGTTGCCGAAGCTCTTGACGAGCTGGGCATC
>CAYVDQ010000096.1:0-5569 GCA_964450615.1 uncultured Eubacteriales bacterium
CCTGCTTCACACGCAGGAGGTCAGCGGTTCGAGTCCGTTTACGCCCACCAAAAAAGGAAGACCATCGACAGATGGTCTTCCTTTTTTGTGTTTGTGTCCGTAAGGACACAACATCGTTTGCGTGCAACGCACGCAACATCATTTAGCCGAAGGCTAACATCATTAACATACTAAAAATAAGCCGTGAATTTCACGGCTTATTTTTGTAAGTTCGGATTATTGGTTCTGTCCAGTAAATAATCGATACTGACATGGTAATAGTCAGCCAATTTGATCAGCACCTCTGCCGTTAGCGAGATTACCCCCGTTTCATACTGTGAATATGTGTTTTGAGAAACATTTAGATAGGCCGCAATTTCCTTTTGTCGGATATCCCTATCCTCTCGGATACCCTTTAGATTTTTAAATTGCATCGCAATCACCTCACAGATATTATGCAATATCTGTAATAAAGATATTGACATTTATCTGTAATACAGATATAATTGAGGTGTCATGACAGAATTAGCCGACGAGGAAGGGGGAAGAACTATGTTTTGCAAGAATTGCGGAAAAGAGATAGAAGAGAAAGCGGTTGTTTGTACCGCCTGCGGATGCTCGGTACTGCAGAAAAAAGCGGTATATAAGTGCTGGTGGTTTTGGGTTGTGATTGCCTTGGTTGTCATCATTATCGGTGTGGCCGCGTCCGGTGATGGTTCCTCGGATACAGGAACCGACAATCCTGCCGGTGTTGTTCAACAGACCATTCCTGACGAGTTCGCGGGAGATTGTCCGGTTTCGTTATCCGCTACGGTAAAGGATAATATAATCGGCATGCCCGAATTGACCTGTCATTTTAAAAACCTGACCGACAAAGAAATTGCGGCGATTAAACTGTATTTTGATCCTCAAGACGTATACGGCAAGACGGTGGATACTGTTTTCACGACCCACGAGCTCTATACAGACGAAGCCATTGCCGCGAATGGCAGTTGTTCGCGCAGTTGGCAGATGTTGGATCAAGAAATCAAATCCGGCAAGGTGTATCTATACAGTGTTTACTTTGCTGATGGCACGGAATGGGGGAATAAAGATGCCTCCGTTTCGCAAATCAAGAAATACGGAATCGAAATTTCTGCCAACCAATAAAAATATGCGGCAGACTTGAGGTCTGTCGCACAAAGTGAGGAATTGAAAATGAAAAAAAGAAGTGTTATGTTGATCGTTGCCACGTTATTGGCAACAGCCTATGCCGTGTATTTGTTCGTATATTTTCTGGGCGCGACCGCGTCAGCGGATGGCGCAGAAGCGTTGGGAGGCGCCATTGCTACGGCTTTGGTTACACCGCATGCGATTATGTTTTTAATCGGCGCCATATTCGGATGGATCGGCGTTCTGTTCAGAAAAGCATGGGCGGCGTTGGTAGGTGCCATCTTATATTCGGTTGGTGCCGTACTCTTTTTTGCCTATTTCATGTTCAGCGTACCGTTGCTCATTTTAGGGTTTATCGGTTATTCAAAGCAACGTAAAATAAACCGACTCTCGGCGGCGCAGGAATAAGTTTAGTCATCACTTGAGTTTGTAACACATATAACAAAAGCCCTGTCATTCGACAGGGCTTTTTTGTGCTTCATCCGGCGTTTTGCGCAGAAAATACAGCATAAACGGGATGCAGGTCAGACCGTTAAGCAGATCGGTCAGCGGTTGCGCTAACTGAATACCGGTAAGTCCCCAAAGCTGCGAGCCGATGAGTAGCAGCGGGATGAAATACAAGCCGGAACGGAGCAGGGATAAGAAAGACGAGATACCGGCTTTCCGAATGCTCTGGTACAGCATATTGACGGGAATAGAAAGTGGCAAAAACAACAGCCCGACCGAGGCATACCGCAAAGCAGCGACCCCGACGGTGATCACTGCCGGATCTTTTTGGAAGAGATACACGATCTGTTCGGCAAAGGCAAAGCCGAGAGCGGAGAGAAGGAATACCAACACAAACCCGACAGCAGTGGTGAACAGCAGCCCCTTTTTTACGCGTTTATACTCACCGGCTTGATAATTGAACGAGGCGACGGGTTGAAAGCCTTGACCGATCCCCAACCCGATACACATCACAAACATCGAATAGCGATTCACGACGCTCATTGCGGCGATGGCGGCATCTCCAAACGGTTTCGTTAAGTTGTTGAGTAAACCGGTTGAGATGGAGGTGAGACCTTGGCGGATCAGCGAGGGGAGACCGACCTTGCAAATCGACAGATAGGTCCCCGCTGAACGGCTGATATACCTCACACGGAGTTTGCCTTGTGCCATACGCTCATACATAATGAGCAAAATCACAAAACTGATAACCTGCGAAATCGCGGTTGCTAACCCCGCACCAAACACGCCGAGGTGACAATGCACAACGAAAATATAGTCACCAAAGATGTTGAGAATCCCGCCGGCGGTCAGACCGAACATCGCATAGAATGCCTTGCCCTCGTATCGTAGGTTGTTATTGAGAATCAGCGAACCGACCATAAACGGGCAGGCAAGCAGCACCCACAGGCCGTAGTCTTTTGCGTGCGGTAAAATGGTATCGGTGCTGCCGAGCAATCGCATGAACGGATCCAAGAAGATCAGTCCCAGTATCGCTAAAACGGTACCCGCGGCGATGCCGACGTAAAAGGCAGAGGACGCATACCGCGAGGCTTCGTCGGTGTCTTTATCGGCAAGCGCTTTGGATACGAAGATGCCGGAGCCGTGTCCCAACATAAACGAAAGCGCCTGAATGATCGCTTGCAGGGTGAACAGAACACCGGTTGCCCCTTGCGCGCTGGCACCCAAGGTACCGACAAAATAGGTGTCCGCCATGTTGTAAATGTTCGAGATCAGCATTGAGATCGTGGTGGGAATACCCAGCATAACGATGAGCCGTGATACCGGCGTTTTGGTCATACGCTTATAATAGGCATCTGCTGCTTGTGTGGACATGCGATCGCCTCCTGCGTTTCATTATATACCCGTTAAAATCGCATTGCAAATGTTTTGGTTGCAAAAAGTTGTCGATTTGTGTAGAATAGTGTGACAGGACTACTAAGAAAGCGGGTGGTGAGATGAAACGGTTTGGCGTGATCCTGGTGTGGACGATGGCAGCCGTGCTTTTAGTGGCGGTGTCCGTCACGGCGATGAGTGACCGCTTGGCGCTTACACCGCTTATGACCGAAGCACTTACCACCACGAGCACCGAGCAGGCTCTTATCGTCAATTTGAACACCGCAACCGCAGAGGAACTGCAACAGCTGGAAGGTGTCGGCGAGGTGCTGTCCGCACGCATTATTGCCTACCGCGAAGCATACGGTCGTTTCCGCAGTATAGAGGATCTGCTGGACGTGCAAGGCGTCGGTGAAACCCGATTGGAAAAATGGCGCCCGTATCTGACAGTATAAAAAACACCGACTCGATGGAAAATCGAGTCGGTGTTTTTTATGTTTTTCGAACGATCTCGTGGCGGCATTTCGGACAGGTGATGTGTACCTCACCTCCACCTTTCGGGACGCGCAGATATTCTTTGCAGCCGGGACACTTGTAAAACCGATGTGTTTTGCGGTCGCGCCAGCGGCTTTTGAGCAAATTTTTGCGCCGTGTCAGCTTGTGTAAGAAGCGCAGATAGGCATCGCGTTCTCTGGTGCGGCTGTAAATGTTTTTCGAATACATTCGGAAAGTGGACCATACCAGTAAGGCGAGTGACAGCGGGTACAAAAACGGCACAAATAGCGAGAGGATCACCAGTGCCAGCGCCGCGATATTCAGATGCTTGGACAGAATATCCGCACCGTACCGACCGTACATAAACCCTTGCAACCGATACGCAAGGTTTTGCAACCAATTTCGCATAGAGTCGCCTCCGTTTCCTTCATAGCTTACCACGAAAAAGTTACGGTATCGTGAACAAATCGTAAAACAAAATCGAGGAAATGCAACGCATTCCTCTGATGCTTTATATTTTCTTGGGGAACGCGGTTCGCTGCTGACCGAGATGAGCGTCTTTGCCGACCTCAAGCAGCCGGAGCGCGTCCTGTGCACATTCAACGACGGTGATAGAGGCGTTGCTGACCCAGGGGACGGTTTTCATATCGCCGAGTGGTTTCCCCTCGCAGAAGCATTGCAGAGAGCGGATGGGGGTGGCATGTGTGGCAAAGACAACGGTTTGTCCGTCGTGTTCGGCAGCAATGCGCCGCAAAGCGGTTAACACCCGTTCTTGAAGGTGCGCAACCGATTCGCCGTGATCACAGACGGCGTTGCCGATGTCGGTGAGCCAGGTGTGAAACGACGTGGGGAATTGCTTCGGCAGATCATCGTAGACAGCCCCCTCCCAGTCACCGGCAAAAATTTCGCGCAGGTTCGAATCGGGATTCGTCGGCAGACCAAAACGATCGGCAACCGCTTTGCCGGTATCAAACGCGCGGGCGAGATCGCTGGCATATACGGCATTCACCGTGTAGTGTGACCGAATATACTCAGCGGTAATCGCCGCTTGTGCACGCCCCGTTTCGGATAGCGGGGCGTCTAAATGTCCGGCGAAACGTCCTTCAACGTTTGCTAAACTTTCTCCGTGACGGATGAGCAGCAGGGTGGTCATAGCATCAGTCCTTGGTGTTGAAATCAACGAATAGTATACTACACCGAGCAAGAGAAATCAATGGGGGATGGGGTGCGTTCGGGCAAGAAAGCAAAAATACGAGCACCGCAAAAGCGATGCTCGTATGACTAATCGGATATTCTATATACTGCTGCTTTCGTTTTTATAAAAACAACTTTTTCCCGATGCGGCTCTAAAATTTTGATAATTTCTTTCATATTTGTATTTTGGAAAGTATCGGTCCATTTCAGAAGATTACAGACGGATTTTAGTGTTTCTTTTTTGCCTTTTTCGAGCCCAATTTTTCTTTTGACAAATCGTTTGATTATACGAAACACATATAACCATTTTGGTGTGTCCAGTACATAGATCACATCAGCTTCTTCAAAGCTTTTTTGAACCCAAGCATAATAAACGCCCTCTATGATCCAATCGGGTTGTTGTAATATATCGTTCAACAGTTGATCGCGCTTTTCAATGGGCATCTTAATCCCGTATGAGTTTTGACTATTGTCCCATTGAATATCATCCAAATCAAAATTCGGTATTTTATATTTCTCGGATAGCCTTTGTGCAAAATAAGTCTTACCCGAACCGCTACAACCGATTATTCGAATTTTCATTTTGAATTCTCCTTAAATTCAAAAGATCAATCAAACATTGCTTTTGGGTGAAAACCCTTTCTTCGGTTTCAATTATACAGTAAAGGTTTATGATTTTCAATGATATATCGTTGGCGCGCCCGAAGTGTTTTTGTACAGTGCGATAGTTTGATCTCGTTTATGAGTTTCGGTACAGCGAATGAGGGCGGTGCAACTCGACGGCCTAAAAACTCCACACTGTGGCGTTTTCTTAACGGCCTTTCGAGTCCCTTCGGGCAAAAAAATACGAGCACCGCGAAAGCGGTACTCGTATTTTTGGCGCGCCCGAAGGGACTCGAACCCCTGACCTCTTGATTCGTAGTCAAGC
>CAYVDQ010000097.1:0-5493 GCA_964450615.1 uncultured Eubacteriales bacterium
ATGGCGTACATACTTTGTACCTGCCTTTTCTTTAGACTCGCTGCGCTCGGGCGACTGTGCTTGTGGCGTTTTGTCGCACGACAAAACACCGCCCGGAACAAGCGGCAACGCTTAGTATAGCACAGGAGCTCCCCGCTGTCAATAGTTTTTTATAGCGGTGCGTTATTTCATTTTTTGCGGAATATCCGTGAGTCCTAAGAGGTAGTCTACCGAAACTTTGTAGTATTCCGCCAACACAATATATTTATCAACACCCATCATTTGTATACCGTTTTCCCATTTGCCAATTTGTTGCCGTGTTGTTTTCAAAAGTCCTGCAATATCACTCTGCTTTAAATTGCGGTCTTCTCTTATTTCTTTTAGCCTTTCGTAATGGTCCATTTACTAACACCTCTTTTGTTTATTATACACGAACTTTATAAGATGCGCTTGACATGCACCTTAAGAGGTGCTAAAATAAATCAAACCAAACCTTTTAGGGTTCGTTCTGGAGGTTGCTATGTCAGAAACAATCATTAAACTTTGGAGCGGTACTTTAGATCCCATACACTATTTGGGGCAAAACAATACGGAAATAAAACAGTTGGAAGCCCTTATGCAACGTAATTTGGAAAAATTGCAGGCCACCGCCGGTAAAACGTCGGTAAGTATCTTGGACGCCTACACCGATTGTATCGATGAATATGCCACAAGCATCGCCGAGCAAGCATTTTGCGACGGGTTTTCTCTCGGAGTCAAGCTGGTTGTCGAGGCGTTGACAAAAAGTCTGTAAAAAAGCCTCCCTTGCACAAGGGAGGCTAATTGGAAACTATTAAAACACCAACTGATACAACGGGCACAGGGCAATCGGCAGCAACACCGCCGGCAATAAATTCGCCACCTTGATCTTGGTGATCTTCAGCAGATTAAACGCCAATGCTAAAATAAGTAAGGAACCCACGCAGGTCATTTCCGCGATCACCGCATCGCTTAAGTACGGCGCCACAAACTGCGCCAACAGCGCGATCGCACCCTGATACAAAAACAGCGGAATCACCGAAAGCAGCACGCCGCCGCCAAGCGTAGTAGCAAACACGATGGACGAAATACCGTCCAGAATGGATTTGACGTATAACGTATTGTGATCGCCGCTGATACCGCTCTGTAACGAACCGACGATCGCCATCGCACCGACACAGAACAGCAAACTTGCGCTCACAAACGACTGCGCGATCGTGGATTCGCCGTCTTTCCCCTTAGCAAAACGGTTTTGCACTGCCTGTCCCAAGCGGTTCAGCTTACCGTCCAGATCCAACAGCTCGCCGATCACGGCGCCGATCACCATCGACAACACCGCCACCAGCATATTTTCACCGGATAAGCAACCGTCAATGCCGATATACGCGACACACAGCCCCACGGCAATGTTCAGCATACCGGAAACGCGCTCCGGCAATCCTTTTTTCAGCAGCAGTCCCGCCAGTGAACCGACGATGATCGCTGCCACGTTTACCAATGTTCCCCATAATGCCGACATTTTTCAGGATCCTCTCTGTATATTTCTGTTAATATTATACAATTTGTAAACAACTTGCCTTTTTACAGGCACCGTGTTACAATACTTCATAACGACTGTAAAGGAGGTGCGTGCGATGGCGCGAGGCCGTATTCGCTTTTTGGACGAACTACGCGGGTTGTGTATTACGCTCATGGTATTTTATCACGCGTTTTATGTGGTCGGCTATTTGTTTGACGTCGCATTCGCACGCACGCTGTTTGATTTCTTTACGCCCGTCCAGCCGTTTTTTGCGGGTTTATTCGTTTTGATCTGCGGTATTTCCTGCCACCTGTCACACAGCAACTTAAAACGCGGGTTGTTTCTCGCCGGCGCCTCGGCGCTGCTATCCCTTGTGATGTGGTGCGCCGTGTTTTGGGGGATGCTGGATCGCAGCTCGTACGTGTGGTTCGGTGTTCTGCACTGTTTGGCGGCGTGTATTTTGCTCTACACCCTGTTTCGCCCCACCCTGCAGTTGCTTCCGCCGTGGCTCGGCATCGTGATAAACGCGGTTCTGCTGTTTCTGTGCTGGCACGTACCGTTTGACAGCGGCGGCTACTTCGGTATTCCCGGTGTGTTCGAGTGGCAAATCCCCTTTGCACGCCCCAATACGCCGTGGTTGTACCCGTTCGGGCTGTGTCCGGTATATAACGCTTCGGATTACTTCCCGCTGATTCCGTGGTTTTTCTGCTTTTTAATGGGTACGTATATCGGCGTATGGGCGAAAAAAGGCAAATTCCCCAAAACGCTGTACCGCCCCCGCGTACCGTTTCTCGCCACGATCGGGAAGCACACGTTATGGGTCTATCTCCTGCACCAACCGGTCATTTACGGCGTTTGCTTTTTGATTGACGCGCTACTCTCTGCCCTATTCTAAACGGACAACTCCGCTTGCGGAGTTGTCCGTTTTCTTATAGTGTTTTCACTTTATTCAGCGCAGCGGCTAAAACGGTACCGCACACCGTGCAAGCGACAAGCTGTCCTGCCGCCACACCAAGCATATGCACGTACCACGGCACACCGCCGTACACCAAGGTGAGTTCCGCGCCGATCGCAAGTGCGTTGACGATAACCGGCGGTAACGTCGCCAAGATCGGCAGATTTTTAAAGCGGATGTTCCGCAACAGATAGGTCAGCACCGCCGCTGCTGCCGTTGCCGCCGTACCGATCAGCAGATCCCAGCCACCCGCAGGGTTTGCGCCGGTGGATAACCCCACCAGATTGGACACAAAGCACCCCACCGCCAGTCCCGGTATCGCTTCCGGCATATACACCGGCAGTACCGTGAGCAGCTCCGACACGCGAAACTGCACCGTACCGTAGCCGATCGGCTGGATAACAAGCGTCAGCACAACATATACTGCCGCAATCAGACCCGCTCGAGTCAGTGTTTGTATTCTGTTTTGCATGATCTTCGCTCCCGTAGTTTTGATTTCTATGCTCGTCGGCATAGGGTCAGGATGGTTTCGAACTGACCGTTCTGATATGGCTAACATCCGCTTCCGTTAAAAAGAGGCGATTTTTGTTCAGCCGAGGCAAAAACACAGCGAATACGGTTTGTATTCGCGCGCATTTTAACGAAGGATGGGCAAAAAACGACCTTTTTAATCCTTGCGAATGATGTCAATGCCCATATACTTGCGCAGCACTTCCGGAACGGTAACCGAGCCGTCCTCGTTCTGATACTGCTCAACGATAGCAGGAATCACACGGCTGGTCGCCAGACCCGACGCGTTAAGCGTGTGTGCAAGCTTTAACTTACCGTCATCGTCACGGTATTTCACGTTACCGCGACGCGCCTGGTAATCGCGTGCGTTGGACGCGGAGCTGACTTCCTTGTAAATCTCCATACTCGGGATCCACACCTCAATATCCGAGGTGCGCGCCATACCGAACGAGCAGTCACCGGCGGCAAGCTTGCTCAACTGATAATGCAAGCCCAGTCCCTGCACCAAGCGCTCAGCTTTGCCGACCAACTCTTCAAACGCCGCGTCGGAGCCCTCAGCGGTGGTATATTGCACCATTTCCACCTTGTTGAACTGGTGCCCGCGGATCATACCGCGTTCCTCCGAGCGATAGCTGCCCGCCTCACGGCGATAGCACGGTGTATACGCAATATATTTGCGCGGAAGTTCGGCTTTTGTCAGAATTTCATCGCGGTGCAGGTTAACAAGCGCCGTTTCTGCCGTCGGCAGCATGAATTTCTTGTCGGAGCTGGTCGGATTCTGGATCCAATACACCTCTTCGGTGAATTTCGGGAACTGACCGGCAACATAGCCGCAATCGTAACCCAGCATGTGCGGCGGCAGAATAAACTCGTAACCGTCCTTAATATGCTCGTCGATGAAATAGTTGAGCAACGCCCATTCCAAGCGCGCGCCCCAGCCGCGGTATACCCACGAACCGTTGCCCGCAAGCTTGGCACCGCGCTCATAGTCGATGAGTCCCAGATCCTCGCACAGTTCCACGTGGTTCTTGATCGGGAACGAAAACTGCGGTTTTTCCTTGAAAACGCGCACAACGGCGTTGTTTTCCTTGCCGCCGCCCACGAGATCTTCGTCCGGCAAGTTCGGAATCGCGTAGATCAGCTCTTTTTGCTTTGCTTCCAGCTCGCTGATCTTAGCATCCGCTTCCTTGACCTGTGCAGACAGCTCTTTCATTTCCGCCATGATCGCGGAAACGTCGCCGCCCTCTTTCTTGATCTGCGGAATTTTCTTGGAAGCCGCGTTCTGCTGTGCCTTGAGCGCATCGGTCTTACCGGACAGCTCACGGCGCTCGGCATCGATCTTCAGGATATCGTCAATCACGGTATCCAGATCCATTTCGCGTTTGCGGACAGCAGCTTTCACGTAATCCGGATTGCTGCGTACTAATTTAATATCGATCATTGTCTATATCCCTCTTTCTTATTCCTGCGGTACCAAGCGTTCGGCAAGCATCGCCAAATCGTCTTTCCCGTAAAATTCCAACTGTAACGTTCCACCGTCGCCTTTTACCTGTACGCGGACTTTTCGTCCCAGTTTTTCCGACAACAACAGCTCTGCTTCGCTGTAAAAACTGTCGCGGAGCACGGTTTTGCGTTCGCCGACCGGCTTCGTGCGAGCTGTTTTCGCCATTTTTTCCAGTGCCCGCACCGATAAATCCTGCTCGACGGCCGCCTTTGCCGCTGCCAACTGCTCCTCTTTCGTCTCAAAGCTGAGCAACGTGCGCGCATGACCTGCGGATAAAGTGCCGCTGTGCACCATCGCCGCCAGTTCATCCGGCAGATTTAACAACCTGAGCGCGTTCGCAACCGCGGGACGCGATTTGTTGACCGCCTGCGCCGCCTCTTCCTGCGTCATACCGTAGGAATCCATCAGCGTGCGATAGCCGATCGCCTCTTCCATCGGATTTAAGTCTTCGCGCTGCAGATTTTCAATCAGCGCAAGCTCTGCCGCCGCTTGATCGGTCATTTCCCGAATCACCACCGGCACTTCCGTGAGTCCCGCCATGCGCGAGGCACGCCAACGGCGTTCACCGGCAACCAGCGAATACCGTCCGTTCGGCAACGGGCGCACCAACAGTGGTTGCAACACGCCGTGTTGCGAAACGGATGCCGCCAAATCAGCAAGCGCCGCCTCATCAAACTGCTTACGCGGCTGTGCGCGGTTCGGCTCAATGTCCGTAATGCGGATCGCAACGGTTTTCCCTTGCTCCTCCACGGCATTTTCGGCAAACAGCGCATCCAGGCCCTTACCGAGCCCTCCGATTTTACTCGCCACGATACCCCTCCTACCGTTTCATAATAAATTCCTGCGCCAACGCATCGTATGCTTTTGCGCCTTTGGAATTCTTATCGTAATAATTGATCGGTTTTCCGAAACTCGGCGCTTCCGACAGCCGCACACTGCGCGGAATCGGTGTCGCAAACACCTTGCGCGGGAAAAACCGCTTGACTTCGGCAACCACCTGCTGTGTCA
>CAYVDQ010000098.1:0-5450 GCA_964450615.1 uncultured Eubacteriales bacterium
TGTTAAGATCGTAATCCCCTTTGGTCGCCATCGCCAGCACCTCATCGGTGCGCACATCCATCACAATGGCGCACGCGCGATTGGCGGCACCGGTTTCGGCAACCGCGACCTCTAAATAGTTTTCCACGATTTTTTGAATATTAACGTCGACGGTGAGGTAAAGACTCTCCCCCTCCTCGGCATCAATCGTGGTTTCGTATTGAATCGTATTGGGAAGCGCGTCACCCCGCCCGTTTTTGGTAGTGATGACTCTACCCGCTTTCCCGGCGAGCAGCTCGTTATATTTTGCCTCCAAGCCCTCCAGGCCGGTATTGTCCGTTCCGGTAAAGCCGAGCACGCAGGAGAGCGTACTGCCGTTTGGATATTCGCGCTTATAATCTTGAATCACGCGAAACGCACCGGTCAGGTTCTTTTCTTTTACCCATTCAATGAAGGTGGTGCGCAGCGTTTCATCTATTTTGGATTTAATGACCTCATACCGCGATCCGGTTTTTCGCGTTTGCTTTTCCAGCTTTACCGCATCGATCTGTAAAAGTTCCGGTAATTCGGCACAGATCGTCATGCGCGAAGCCTCATTTGGTATTTCCGACGGCATCATAATAACCGTGGCAACCTCAACGCTTTGCGCCAACACAACACCGTTACGGTCATAGATCGTGCCGCGTTTGTCCGAGATCGTGCTGTCGGCAAGCTGCTGTTCCGATGCCAGCGTTTGCCACTGCGCATGCTCGGCAATCTGCAAAGCCGCAAGCCTACCGCATATTGCGCCAAAGCAAACGATCATCACGATCAGCACTGCTAAGGCGCGTTGCCACATCCGACGGGAGGGAGCCCGCATTGAAACATCCTGTTGATGAAACCGTTTCATAAACAGGTGTCCTCTCATGCAAAGTTTATGGATTAGTAAATGGTATCCGCGTAGGTAAATTCAACGGTAATAACCGTACCTTTTGCCACCTTTTGTCCTGCTTCCGCCGATTGCCGCGTGGCGGTGGGCGTGCCGGCAGCGGCACTGATACCCGACAGCAGCACATTCACGCCTGCGGCATTGGCTGCCTGGTTGACTTGCGCCACCGTACGGCCGGAAAAATCGGGAACGGTGGTCATCTGGGTTTCGCTGTTACTCGTGTACAGCCATACCGTACCACCCTTCGGGATAGAGGAGCCGCTTGCCGGCACCTGCTTGATAACGGTATCGCCGTTACCGATGGTGTGATAGGTCAGCGTGGAAGCTTTCAACGTGCTTGCCGCCGCGGAGACCGTCGCACCTACGACGTTCGGAACGCTGCGGTCAAGGCTCGCGATCTCCTCCTCGGTATAGTTCGGTTCCACGCCGAGGTACGGGAGAATGTCCTTGAGTATTTTTTTCGCGCACGGCGCCGCAACGCCGCCGCCGGATTTTAAATATTGCGGTTCATCGACCACCACCAGCACCGCAACCTGCGGATCGTCCGCCGGCGCAAAGCCGCCGAAGGAAGCGATAATCTCAACGTTTGCATCATCCTCTTCTTCGGATTTGGTTTCGGTTTTTTCCGAGGTGCCGGTCTTGCCCGCCACGCGGTAACCGGAAATGTACGCGTTCTTAATGGATCCGCTGCTGACGGCATTTTCCAACATGGCACAGATGCGCTCCGAGGTATCCTCCGAGATCATCTGCCGTTTAACAACGGGTTCCGTGTTGGAGAGGATATTGCCGTCGCTGTCCAAAACTTTCTGCACGATATACGGTTGCATCAAATAACCGCCGTTTGCCACGGCGGACATTGCCGTGACCATCTGTAACGGAGTGACCTTAAAGGTCTGTCCGATAGAGGATGCCGCGACGTCGACCAAGGTAATCTCCTCGGGCAGGTGATACAACCCGCTCGTGACCGACTGCTCACCAAGGAGGTCAACACCGGTTTTCGCAGTAAAGCCGAAACCGGCATAATATTTGGAGAACAACTTGGTACCAATGCTTGTTCCCAACTTCATAAACGAGGGGTTGCAGGAATTCGCGATGGCTTGCACGAAATTCTGTTGGCCGTGTCCTTTAGGGTAGATCCAGCATTTCATGGTGCGGTCGGCAATATGAAAACTACCGCCGCAATAAAATGCACTTTCCTCTGTAACCAAGCCTTCTTCCAGACCCATAGCGGCCGTGAACGTCTTAAACACCGAGCCGGGCTCATAAAAATCGAGCGCTTTGTTGCGGTATTGCTCCAAACGCGCCTTAACAATGGCGTCGGTTTGCTCCTGCCCCGACAACAACGCGATCTGCTCCGCCACGGTAGGATCGGAGATGGTCAAATAATCGTTCGGGTCGTAGTCACCTTTGGTAGACATGGCCAGAATGGCACCGGTATCCACGTCCATCACGATCGCGCAACCACGGTTGGTAGCGTTAAACTCGGTCAGCGTATCTGCCAAATATTTGTCCGTGACCTGCTGAATGTACTGGTCAATCGTCAGCACCAGACTGTTACCGTCGGTCGCATCCACGGTATATTCATACTGCAAAGAGGTCGGCAGATGGTCGCCGTACGTGTTTTGCGCCGCCACCATACGGCCCGGCGTACCGGACAGCTCGTCATCGTATTGCAGTTCAAGGCCCTCACGCGCCACGTTGTCCGTACCGACAAAACCAAGCACACAAGACAGTGTGTTTTTGAGAGGATATTCACGCTTATAGTCGGTAACGATACGGAATACACCGCCAAGGCTATTCTCGTTCACCCATTCAATGAAGGTGTCGCCGACGGATTTGTCCACCTTGGATTTGACGACCTTATACTGCGATTCACTGTCCAACGTTTGCTGATACAGCGTTTCGCGGTCTACTTCCAGCATCACGGATAACTCATCCGCGATCTTTTGGCGGGTCACCTCGCGGCGAATGTTGCAGGGTGCCATCACAATGGTACATACCTCGCGCGTCAACGCCAGCACCGACATATTGGCATCATAGATCTGTCCGCGATTGGCGGATATTTCCACGTCCGCAAGCTGCTGAGCAACAGCCTGCTTTTGCCATTCGTCCTGCTGCAAGACCTGAATGCGGAACAGCTGACATACGAGAAGCGCCAAACACAGGAACGTTGCCGTAATGCAGATCACCGTGCGCGTCCGCATGAGGCGAGTCAGACCTGACGTCTGTGTTTGATTGCTTTGTTTTGTTGACATCCCGTTCACCTCGCTTCAATAAGGAAAGAAAAGAGAGTCAAGACGCTACCATCCCAACTCTCACCGTCCGAGGCTCCTTCTATAAATATACGAAAGATTCCCCGATATAGAACTCGTCTATTGCAACCACACCGTCAGGGTGTTCCAGACAGTGGCCCAAAATCCTGCGCCGTCATCGGTCGATTCCGGTGTGACCGGAGTAACCGTGATATAATCGATCTGACCGGATTCTACCTGACGAAGTCCCGCGCTTTCTGCGTATTCCTCTACGCTCTGCGCCGATGTCTGGGCGGCAAGCTCACTTTCAAGCCGTTTCGCCTCGCCTACCGCCTCGCTGAGCGTTGTCTCAGCGCGGCTGATGGCGCTGTTCAGTTCCGTCAAGCGTACCTGACTGGATATCATAAACCCGATCACCAACAGCACTGCACCGGAAACCGCCGCTGTGACGATCGTATTGAGCAGTTTTTGCAAACGAGCGCGACGCTTATCCGCTTTTGTCGCTTTTTTACCGGGGAGAGCCCTGATCTTAGCCTTCGGCTCGTACATGGATAAATCGTATGCTTCGGATCCGTAAGTTGCCATGATGCTCTCTCCTTTCTGTCTAACTCTTACTTTTCGTGGAGCTTTTCTATGCAACGCAGCTTAGCGCTGCGGCTGCGGGGATTCTTTGCCAATTCCTCGGCAGAGGCTTCAACCGGTTTTTTTGTTATGAGCTGTCCTGCAGGTGTGCGTCCGCAAACACATACCGGAAATTCCGGCGGACATTCACAGCCTTTGCAAAAAGCGGCAAACCGCTGCTTGACGATTCGGTCTTCTAACGAATGAAAGGTGATCACCGCCAGGCGGCCGCCTTCCCGTAAATTGTCAAACGCAATATCCAACGCTTCGGATAGGCAGTCCAGTTCGGCGTTCACGGCAATTCTAAGCGCCTGAAACACCTTGCGAGCGGGATGCCCGTCCCGCCGAACCGCCGCCGGAACCGCGCCTTTGATAAGCTCAGCAAGCTGCACGGTGGTTTCGATCGGCTGTCCCGACCGTGCCGCAACAATCGCGCGGGCAATGGGGCGGGAGAATTTCTCTTCCCCAAAACGGAAGAAAATGTCCGCAAGCTCTTGCTCGGAAAGTTCTCTGATCAAATCTGCCGCCGTCGTGCCTTCTTGGCTCATGCGCATGTCAAGCGGTGCATCGGTATGGTACGAAAAGCCGCGTTCGGGTTCATCCAACTGGTGGGACGAAACGCCGATGTCCAACAAGATGCCATCCACACGGTCGATCTGTTGCTCACGCAGCACCTCGTCCATATATCGGAAGTTCCGCCGTACCACGGTTGCCGGTAAGCCGGCAAGGCGTTTGGATGCCGCCGCAATCGCATCCGGATCTTGATCCAGTGAGATCAGCCGCCCGTTTTTCAGCTGCGAGGCAATCAAGAATGAGTGCCCGCCGCCGCCCGCCGTACCGTCGAGATAGATGCCGTCCGGTCGGACGTTCAGCGCCTGTAGGGTTTCTTCCGGCAACACCGGCAAATGATACTCACCGGTTGGTTGTAACTCCTTCATATCAGAAGCCCAGCTCGGCGAATTCCGCCTCGACTTCCTCGGAGGTCATGCTCTCAATATCTGCGTCGTACGCCGCAGGGTTCCACACTTCAGCGCGGTTGCCGGCGCCGATCACCAGCGCCTCTTTTTCAAGCCCTGCATATTCCAGCAGATGGCGGGGAAGCAGGATGCGGCCCTGGGCATCCACCTGCACGTCCACGGCGTTTGCCGATAAGTACCGCTGCAGCTTGCGCGCCTGCGTCATAGGCTTTTGTGCAAGCCCTTCCTGCAGCTTTTCCCACTCTTCCATCGAATACAGGCAAACGCAATGGTCCATGACAGCCGCAGCAATAAACAAACTGCCCAGCTTGTCACGCAACTTGGCAGGCACAAACAACCGGCCTTTTGCGTCGATATTATGTTGGAATCTTCCATATAACATCCTGCATTCTCCGTTTTATATTTTGAGCGATTGTGGAAAACTCGGTGGAAAATGTGGAAAATCACCACTTTGCACCACTTTGCACCACAGTGACTATATTATACTCCCTTTTACAGAAAAAATCAACCCATAAACGCGAATTTGTATCACTTTTTTAGGTATACAAAAAGTGGTATTTGCCGCCTGGACAAACACCACTAAACCACAATATTTGCGATGCGTTCGCCCGACCGGCAAAAGCACCGTAAACTGAAACCGCCTTTCGCAAGGGCAGCAATCATAACCACCAGTAAACTGGTGGTATGCACAGC
>CAYVDQ010000099.1:0-5447 GCA_964450615.1 uncultured Eubacteriales bacterium
AAGAAAGGAGGAACCCCTATGACAATTGGTGAGAATATTCGGCGGCTGCGCGAGCTGCACGAATTAACGCAACGGGAGCTCGGTGCCATCGCAGGCGTGAGTGACAAAGCGGTGTCCACCTGGGAAAACGGCGCCAAAATGCCGCGCATGACGGCAATCAAGCGCATGGCAGCCTATTTCGGAATTCCGGCAGGAGATCTGCTGGAGGAGGAAAAGACCGCTGTTTCAGCGACTGCCACACCGTTTGCCGGTGCGCTTTCCACCCTGTGCCTTTCATGGGGGCGCACTCCGGAACAGCTGGCAAGTGACTTAAAGATGTCCCTGCACCGTTTTCAACAGTTGTCGGCGGGCAGTCCTCCCACCGAGGAGGAGGCCGCGCTGATCACCTCGTATTTTCGTTCGACGCGAACCGTACTCAAAGACGGCACCTCCCCGCAGATACCCGATCCGTCGAACGTGCGGCCGATTCATTTGTTCCCCGCCGCGCGGCGCATCCCGGTGCTCGGGCGCGTGCCGGCAGGGGTACCGATCGAGGCGGTGACCGATATCATCGAGGAAATCGATCTGTCGGGGCACTCGGTACAAGACGGATACGACTATTTCGGCTTGCTCGTTACGGGGGACAGCATGTTCCCCGAATACCTGGACGGCGACATCGTCATTCTGCGTATGCAGCAAACGGCGCAGACCGGCGACGACGTGGTCGCGTATATCGGCAACTCGGATGCCACGCTCAAGCGGCTGACGGTCACCGAAAACGGCATTCAGCTGCGCCCGCTCAACCCCGCCTACGAGACCCGTTCGTTTTCAAACGACGAGATCCGCATCCTGCCGGTCACCATCGCGGGGATCGTGATCGAGCAGCGGCGAACGAGGCGGCACGGATGAGAGAAACTACCCTGTGTTACTTGGAAAAAGACAGTCAGTACCTGATGCTATACCGCAACGCCAAACCGAACGACGTAAACGCCGGCAAATGGATCGGTCTCGGCGGCAAGCTGGAAGCGGGCGAAACCCCCGCCGACTGCGTCTGCCGCGAGGTATACGAGGAAACAGGGCTGACGCTGACCGCCTACGCCTACCGCGGCATCGTGGATTTTGACTCCGACTGTGACGGCACCGAACGTATGCATCTGTTCACTGCCACCGCGTGGGAGGGCACCCTGCATGCCTGCGACGAGGGCGAGCTGCGTTGGATCGCAAAAACCGACCTTGACCGCCTTCCCCTGTGGGAGGGTGACGTCGTGTTTTTGCGCGCGCTGGATCGCGGCGACCCCTTTTTCACCCTCACCCTTACCTACCGCGGCGGTCGGTTGACCAATACGCAATACGGCATACGATGAAAACGGGGCGGCCACCTGACCGCCCCGTTTTTCGTAGGGGAGGGGTCTCCCCCTCCCGTCGCGATCGGTACCTCAATAGCGGGAGGTGAAACGCCTGATCTGCAAATTGCCTCTTGACAAGAACATATGTTCTGTTGTATACTGGAGTGCAGGAGATGATACCATGAAAATCGCTGTTGTCGGCTCGCGCAGCATCACGTCTGTTCCGCTGGAAAAACTCATTCCCCCGCAATGCACCGAGATCGTATCGGGCGGTGCGCGGGGTGTGGATACCTGCGCGCGCATCTTTGCGCAGGCGCACGGACTCAAGTTAACGGAATTTTACCCCGATTACGACCGCTACGGTCGCTCAGCCCCGCTCAAGCGCAACGATCTGATCGTGGCGCACGCAGACATGGTGTTAGCGTTTTGGGACGGGATATCCCGCGGCACGTTGTACAGCGTGCGGCAGTGTAAAAACCAAGGCAAACCCTACCGCGTTTTTCGGTTGATAAAAAACGGATGAACGAAACACACAATCCGAACCTGACGGCAAATGCCAAAATCCTCCGACAGCAAATGACCAAAGAAGAACGTCATCTCTGGTATGACTTTTTAAAAACACTTCCGATCACCGTTCATCGACAAAAAGTTATTGGCAGCTACATTGTGAATTTTTACTGCGCTTCGGCAAAAATCGTCATTGAATTGGACGGCTCTCAACACTATGGAACACAAGGACAAAAAGCCGATATGGCACGCGACCGTTACTTAAACGATCTGGGTTTAACCGTTTTGCGCTATTCCAACACCGCTGTGCACGACAATTTCGACGGTGTGTGCACCGATATTCTGCACCACCTCACCAAGCCTTCCCCTCAAGGGGAAGGTGGCGCGGCGTAGCCGTGACGGATGAGGTGTAGCCGCCGTCGGATGGCGTACTCTCCCCAATACCTCACCACCGCCCTTCGGGCGGAGCCTCTCCTCAAGGAGAGGCCTTTTTTATTTCAAAGGTGGAGTTTTTTTATTTCCCAAAATACGCATCCAACACCTGCCGTGCCACCGCGGCCGCGGCGGCAGAGGTGCCGTTTTCCATCACAACGGCGAGCGCCACCAGCGGCTCGTCCGCGGGCGCATAGGCAATAAATACGCCGTGATCCGATTGATTAGAACCGTTTTGCGCGGTACCGGTCTTGGCGGCAAGGGTATAGGGAGCATCCTTGAACGCTGTGTACGCCGTGCCGCCCTTTTTGACGACTTCCTCCATTCCCTCGCGCACGGTACGTTTCGCCTCGTCGCTCATTGTCACCGTGGACAGGATCTCCCGCTCGTATACCCGCTCCACCGTACCGTCGTACCGCAAAAAACGCGACACCAGATGCACCCGATACCGCACTCCGCCGTTTGCGAGCGTCATGGCATACGCGGCGAGTTGGACGGGGGTAAACCGCTCGTCCATCTGTCCGATGGCACATTGGCAGGTATCCCCCGCCACCCACGCACCGTTTTTGGTATCGGGGGACGCCAGCACCCCGATCGCCTCCCCCACCTCGATACCGGTCTTTTGCCCGAGCCCGAACGCGGCGGCATAGCGGTTGAGCGTATCGATACCGAGCAGGCGCCCCAGTTCCATAAAATACACGTTACACGATTTTTGAAGCGCCGTCACGGCATCCACCGCGCCGTGACGGCCCATGCATTTCGGCGCAAACCCCACCGACTCATAGTAGCGATACACACCGTCGCAGGTACAGTCTACCGTTAGATTTTCGGTGAATCCCGCGATCGCCACCGCCGGCTTGATGACCGACCCGCACGGATAAGTGCCATACAGCGCTCGGTTAAACAGCGGCTGTCCCGCATCGTTTACCAGTGCCGTGTACTCGGCGGAATAGGTGGACAAATCATAGGTCGGACAGGAGGCGCAAACGAGCACCCCGCCGTTTTGCACGTCAAGCAACACCACCGACCCGCTTTTGACGTCCTGACCGGACAGCGGCTCGGTATTTTGCCTAAGTGCCGCCATGGTATCGGTGACGGCGGTCTGCGCCCGCTTTTGCAGCACGCTGTCCAACGTCAGTTCGACGGATAACCCCGCCGTCGGTGCGCGGGTGTAGACACTGCCGTCCGCGCGGGTGATCCGCGCGCCGTCCTCACCGCGCAGCTCGTCCTCAAGCGCCGCCTCGATGCCGCTTTTGCCGACACGGTCGGTTAGGTGATACCCGCGGCTTTTCAGCGTTTCGTATTCCTCCGCATACACCGGCCCCACCGTTCCCAAAATATGCGCCGCCACATCCCCCGCCTCGTATGTTCGAATCGGCACAAGCTCGGTTTTAAGCCCCGCGTACGCGGTCGGATTCTCACGCAGGATCGCCGCCGTTTTGTCGGAAACGTCCTCACACAGCACGTTGCCGCGCGCTGTCACGGTTTCGCCTAACGACGTTAACAGCGTCGCCGCATACTCGCGGGAAATGCCGTCCGCCGTCACGCGCACCCCCACGCGATCCCCCGACAACCGCACACCGTTTCGGTCCAGGATATCCCCTCTCGCGGCGGGAATGGATACGCTCGCCGCAATACGCTCGGCTTTGAGCGCCGCGTAATAGTCCCCGCGTACCCCTTGCAACCAAAATAACCGCCCCGCGTAAATCGCGAATATCACAAGCGGCACCACCAGTACCGCGGTCAATCGTTTCATACCGTCGCCTCCCGGCACAAACCTATTTGTTCCCCGTAGGGCAGGGCCTTGGTCCTGCCGTCAAATTGTGCAAACATGGATAACGGCGTTCGCCCGCCCCCGCCCTACACCTCGTCCCCCTCAAGTACGGCGGGGATTTATCCCCGCCGTCCATAATCGTCCCCAAAAGCCTCCCTTGTGTAAAGGGAGGTGTCACCGAAAGTGACAGAGGGAGAGAAAAATCGTCGCGCCCCGCGCGACACCTTCATTCTTCATATTCATTCTTCATTTTTGATTGCGGCTCCCCCGCACAAAAACCCGAGTAGCCCCAGCACCGCCCCCGCCGCACCGAACAGACCGTTCGCGGTCCAATCGTGCAAAAACCCGGCGGCGATGCCGGCAAACAGCCCGACGACCCGCCCGCGCCGCACACCTGCAATGGGCGGGATAAACGGCAACAACCACAGCCGCCCGTTCCACAGCGGCAGATTTTGAAGCAACGCCGTAAGCAGTAACAGCGCACCCCATCCCGCCGCCGTGCGGTAATACCCCCACAACCGTTTAATGGGATCTTCCGATAATCTTCGCATACCCGATCAACCCCCGTAGGGCGGGGGCGGGCGAACGCCGTTTTTAATCCGTCACGCCCCGCGCGACACCTTCATTCTTCATTTTAATCACCATCACCAACGCCTCGCGCTCGGCAAACAAGCGCACCGCTGCCGATTTCGACAACCCGCCGCCGTCCGCCGTCACCGTTTCCAGTTCCCCGACGAGCAACCCACGCGGATACTTCCCACCGTACCCCGAGGTCATCACGCGATCCCCTGCGATCGCTTTGCTGTTGCGGTCAAGCCGCACCACCCCGCCGCTCATTTCGGCGCTTTCCGCGGTACGACTGCAGATCACGCTCACCGTCACCGCCTCGTGCGACAGCGTATACACCCGCGCCCAGTTCAGTCCTGCCTCCGCCACCACACCGACGAGTCCGCTCGCCGTCATCACCGGCTCTCCGCCCGCGATTCCGTCGATCGTTCCGACGTTCAGCGTGAACGTATCTTCTTTTGCGGCGATCACCCGCGCCTCACAGAGCGATACGGAGGGGCGGGTTTCTTTGAGTCCCAAAAACGCGCGGTAAAACGCAGCGGTATGCACGGCATCCTCCTGCTCCGAAAGCTCGCGGCGCAGGTCGGCAAGCTCTGCCTCTGCAGCCTCGTACTTTTGGCGATACCCACCGAAATCCACGCGTTCCGACACCCAATTCGCGGCGGCGGTCACACCCTCCTGCAAGGGGCTAAGCAACGTCCCCGTAAGCCCGGTCGCACGCAATATGCCACCCACAACGATCGCCGCCGCACCGATACAAAGAAGCCTTACCGCTTTGTAAGACACTTGCCCGTTCCGTTCGCCACGCAATCCAGCGGCGCGTCCGCCACCCGCACCGGCAC
>CAYVDQ010000100.1:0-5323 GCA_964450615.1 uncultured Eubacteriales bacterium
GTCGACTTGACCGGCTTTTGCCATAAAAGTGGACATCGTGAATACCTCCTGTTAATTTTCATAGTCTTTTCACAGCTTGCCCATCATAGCACACCAAAAATCGGCTGTCAAGACCTAAATTCCGGATTTTTTAATTTATATCCCTCTAACGCTCGTTTTCTCTCGTTTTCTCGCTGATTTCCTATGTTTCTCGTTTTTCATTTCACTTTTTTGTTTCGACAAATTTCGCCGACCCCTTTTCATTTGCGGGATTATTTGGTATACTTAAAAAATACGAAGGAGTGGTGAGCGGAATGCCCGAACAGAAAAAGATCAACCCTCACAAAAACCATCGCAGGCGCATGAAACAACAATTTGTACGCGGCGGCATCGATCAGTATGAGCCGCATCAGGTGTTGGAGCTGTTGCTTTTCTTTGCCATTCCGCAACGTGACACCAATCCTTTGGCGCACCGCCTGTTGGATCATTTCGGCGATCTGGCATCGGTGTTGGATGCTGACTACGAGGAGCTTTGTCGGATAGAGGGAATCTCGGAACATTCCGCGACCTTGCTTACGCTGTGTGGCCAGCTTTTGTCGCGGTATCATAAGGAAAAGAAGGGCAGACCGAAATTTTCGAATTTTGACGAGATCATTGATTTTTTGCGTACACAACTTATCAACGAAAAACGCGAAGCGCTCTTGTTGCTTTCCCTGAACAACCGCCGTCAGATGATCAACTGTACGGTCGTTCGTACCGGCACCGTTACCTCAATCGAAACAAGTGCGCGTGAACTGGTACAGGTGGCCTTGCGGGATCGCGCGACCGCGGTCGTGGTGGCGCACAATCATCCCGCCGGTCTTGCTCTGCCTTCCGCGGAGGATGTGGATGCGACGAAGTCGTTTGTTGCCGCTTTTAATATGATGGAAATTGAGGTGTTGGATCATATTATTGTTGCGCAGGATGACCACTATTCCATGCGCGGAAGTCCGTATTATGCACCCTTATTTTCCAAAATCGTGCCAAAGATAACTGCGCGTTGAAACCGAAAGGGTTGAATAGCAAGATGCAAAACAAGGAAAAAAAGATGGGAGCGATCTCGCTTATCAAACGGTTTTTGCCGTATTATAAGCAATACGCCGGTGTTGTGGTGTTGGACCTGTTCTGCGCCGCCCTGACAACGGTGTGTGAACTGGTACTGCCGATGATGGTGCGATACATCACCGACATGGGCATGAACAACTTGGAGGCGCTGACGGTAAAAACCGTGTTGACGATCGGCGCGCTGTATCTGGTGCTGCGTGTGATCGACACCGCCGCCAACTATTACATGACTTCGATCGGGCACATTATGGGGACGAAAATCGAAACCAAAATGCGCAGCGATCTGTTCCGGCATCTGCAACAGCTGCAGTTTGCGTACTATGACGAAACCAAGGTCGGTACGGTGATGTCGCGCATTACGAACGATTTGTTTGAGGTTACGGAATTTGCTCACCACTGTCCCGAAGAATTCTTCATTGCGGGGATCAAGATCATTGCCGCATTCGTTATTCTGTGTAACGTGAACGTGTGGCTGACGCTGATCGTGTTTGCGATCGTTCCGATCATGTTGTTTGTATGCGGACCGTTCCGCCACCGCATGAAAGAGGGGTTCCGCGAATCCAAGGTGATTATCGGCGACATCAATGCACAGGTCGAGGACAGTTTGCTCGGCGTGCGGGTGGTGAAGTCCTTTGCCAACGAAGCGGTCGAGGAACAAAAATTTGAAGAGGGAAACAAGAAGTTTCTCGGCATTAAACGGCATATTTACCGCGCCATGGCGGGGTTCCACGCGACCACGCGGTTGTTTGACGGTCTGATGTATATCGCGGTGGTGGTGGCGGGCGCACTGTTTATGATCGGGGGCACCGTCACGCCGGCGGATCTCGTGGCGTACTTGTTATACGTCAGTATGCTGTTGACCTCCATACGCCGTATTATTGAATTTTCCGAACAGTTTTATCGCGGCATGACCGGTATTGAGCGGTTTGTGGAGATCATGGATGCGCCGGTGACTATCACCGACAGCCCCGATGCCAAGCCGCTCTCCGAGGTCAAGGGCGACGTGGAGTTCCGCGACGTCAGTTTCCGGTACAGCGAGGACGGCAAGGACGTTCTCAGCCATCTGAACCTGCACGTGCAGGCGGGGCAGACGATGGCGCTTGTGGGACCGTCCGGCGGCGGCAAGACAACGTTGTGCGGTTTGATCCCGCGGTTTTACGATGTGCAGGGCGGATCGATACGGTTAGACGGCGTGGACATTCACGACGTGACACTGGAATCGCTGCGCAATGCCATCGGTGTGGTGCAGCAGGACGTGTATCTGTTCTCCGGTACGGTGCTTGAGAATATCCTATACGGCAGACCGGGCGCAACGCTTGACGAAGTCAAGGAGGCGGCGCGGCTTGCCGGTGCGGCGGACTTTATCGAAGAGCTGCCGCAGGGGTATGACACCTACGTCGGCGAGCGCGGCGTGAAGCTTTCGGGCGGACAAAAGCAGCGCATTTCCATTGCGCGGGTATTTTTGAAGGATCCGCCGGTGCTGATTTTGGACGAGGCGACCAGTGCGTTGGACAACGAGTCCGAACGGTTGGTGCAAGAGTCGCTGGAGCGGCTCGCTAAGGGGCGCACGACCTTTATTGTGGCGCATCGCCTGACGACCATCCGCAATGCAGACGTGATTGCGGTGATGACCGAAGAAGGTATCGCGGAAATGGGTTCACACGCCGAGCTCATGGAACAAAACGGTGCGTATGCGGCATTGTATCGGTTGTATGAATGATACATAAAGACGATATACCCGCCGCAAGGCTGGTTGTTTTTTGTGGCAAACGGTGATACACTGTAGGTTAATGGCAAATAGTACCGTTCCGTCACACTATAGAGGGAGATGTTGGTTTATGGCAAAAAGAGTACTGTCAGTTCTGTTATCGGTGGCGCTGTTATTATGTGTGGTACCGCTCGGCACGTTGCCGGCGAGCGCGGAAACGAGTAGTGATTATACCTATACCGTTTCAAACGGCGAGGTAACCATCACCGGTTATACCGGAGCGGGCGGGGATGTTGTGATCCCGTCTACGCTTGGCGGGTATCCGGTGACGGGTATTGGGTCTTTTGCGTTTGAGGGTTGCAGCAGTCTCGCCTCGGTGACGATTCCGGACAGTGTGACAAGCATTGTGTTTTCTGCGTTTTCCGGTTGCGGTAGTCTAACCGATATTATGGTGGATGAAAACAATGCGACATACGCTTCACAAGACGGTGTATTGTTTAATAAAGCAAAAACAATGCTGATCCAGTATCCCGTTGGGAAAGCCGATACCGCTTATACGATACCGGACAGTGTGACGAGTATCGAGCGGAATGCGTTTTGCGGGTGCACCGGTTTGACCTCGGTGACCATTCCGGACGGTGTGACGGGTATTAGTATGTTTACGTTTTCCGATTGCAGCAGTCTTACCTCGGTAACGATACCAGACAGCATGACGTTTATTGGATGGGGTGCGTTTTATAATTGCAGCAGTCTGACGGACGTGTGGTATGGTGGCACCGAAGAAGAAAAAGCACAGATCGAATTTGCATGGGACAATGAATTCTTACTTGCTGCCACGTGGCATTATGCGGAAGAAGAACCGAATGTGGACGAGAGTGTGTACACCTATACCGTTACTGACGGCGAGGCGATTATTACCGGCTATACCGGTGCGGGCGGGGATGTTGTGATCCCGTCTACGCTTGGCGGATATCCGGTGACGAGTATTGGATATGAGGCGTTTGCTTGGGGGTTTGAGATTACCTCGGTTACAATCCCGAAAAATATTCGTGTGGTTGGCGAGGGTGCGTTCCGAGGGTGCCGCACAATGACTTCGGTTATTCTTGCGGATGGAGTGACGCATATTGAGAATCAGGCGTTTGAAGATTGTGAGGCATTGACAGAAATTCTGATTCCGAGCACGGTGATACGTATCGGCGATTGGGCTTTCTATGAATGCACGGCACTTACCGATATTACGGTTCACGAAGACAACACCGCCTATTGTTCGGTTGATGGTGTTTTGTTTGATAAAGAGCAGACGCAATTGTTGTCGTACCCTGCCGGAAAGACGGAGACTGCGTATACGATCCCGAACAGTGTAACGAACGTTTATGATTATGCGTTTGGGTACAGCAGCGCGCTTACTTCCATTGCTCTGCCGAACGGTTTGACGCGTCTTGGTCGATACGCCTTTGTAGATTGTTGCAACCTTTCCTCGATTTCCATTCCTGCTGATGTAACGGAAATCGGCGAAAATGTGTTTATGGGGTGTGAGAACCTTTTGGAAATCCGTGTGGATTCCCAAAACGGTGCGTATCATTCGATCGACGGTGTTCTGTTTAATCAAGAGAAGACGGAATTGTTGGCATATCCTGCCGGAAAGATGAATGAAGCGTACGTGATTCCGGACGGTGTGGTGACGATTGCCAGTTGCGCATTTCAGGGCAACGAACAGTTGGTGGTTGTTAGTCTTCCAAACAGCGTACAAGACATTGGGTATGACGCGTTTTCAAGATGTGTCAATTTAGAAACGATCAATATACCGGAAGGAATAACCACCATTAGCTCTCAACTGTTTTGGGAATGCGAGAGATTATCGTCTGTTGTCATTCCTGCGAGTGTTACCGATATTGAATATTTTGCGTTCGGTTATTGCAGCAGTTTGACTTCGGTGATGATCCCGGACAGTGTGACAAGTATTGGGGAGTGGGCGTTTTGCGGTTGTTCCGTGTTGACAGAAATTACACTTCCTAGCACGATTGCCAAAATTGGCTATGGTGCGTTTGCATCTTGCAACACGTTGCTCGACGTATGGTACGGTGGTTCGGAAAGTGATAAGCTGAATATTACCATCGACGAGGAGAACGACGCGCTTCTTAACGCGACGTGGCATTATGCGGAAGAGCCGGCTGAACCGGGCATGCCGGACGATCCGGTGATTGACGAGAATTCGCCGACATTTGTGGTGGACGATGCCACGGCGAGAGCGGGCGACACCTTTACGGTGGCGGTTCGCACAGAGAACAACACCGGTATCACTTCGCTCAAGTTGCTCGTGGAATACGACGGCGAGGTTCTGGAACTTCAGTCGATCACGCAGCAAGACTTTACCGGGGGTGTCTTCGGTACCAGTCCGTTGACGGATAACCCGTTTACGATCAACTGGGCAGATACGCTGAGCCCGAACAACACCACAAACGGCACGGTTGCCTTGCTGACGTTCAAGGTCAAAGACGGCGCCGCCGCCGGCAGTACCGCCATATCCCTCAG
>CAYVDQ010000101.1:0-5286 GCA_964450615.1 uncultured Eubacteriales bacterium
GAGCATGATGCTGTTAAAGCCGTGCATGATGCCCTCGGTGCCGTATTTGAGCGACGCGGCGTGATCGCCGAGTTTCGGGCCTTTGCCGAGCGGCTCGACGCCGTACAGGTCGACGGGATCGTTTAAGAATCCCGCGAACATACCCGCGGCATTGGAACCGCCGCCGACACACGCGACCACCGCATCCGGCAGTTCACCGGTCATGCCGACAAACTGTTCTCTGGCTTCGATGCCCACGACACTTTGGAAATCGCGCACCATCATCGGGAACGGATGCGGGCCGAGCACCGAGCCGATGCAATAAATGGCGTCTTTGTATTCGTTTGCATACGCTTCAAACGCGGCGTCCACCGCTTCTTTCAAGGTGGCAAGACCGTGGGTGACTTCCACGACGTTCGCACCTAAAATCTTCATGCGGGCAACGTTGGGGGCTTGTTTTTTGATGTCCACCGAGCCCATGTAAATGTCACATTCCAGACCGAAATACGCGGCGGCGGTGGCGAGTGCCACACCGTGTTGACCGGCGCCGGTTTCGGCAATGACTTTTTTCTTGCCCATGTATTTGGCGAGCAGAGCTTCACCCATGCAATGGTTGAGCTTGTGCGCGCCTGAGTGGTTTAAGTCCTCACGCTTGACGTACAGCTGCACGTTGCCGAGTTTGTTTGACAAGCGCTCCAGATACGAAATCGGGGTGGGGCGGCCTTGGAAATCCTTACGGATACGGCGCAACTCGCTGATGAATTTTGAGGATTTGCAGATGGTGAAATACGCTTCGGTGATCTCCGCCATGGCTTGCTTTAAATCGTCGGAGATGTATGCGCCGCCGTATTTTCCGAAAAAGCCGTTCTCATCGGGATAGTGCTTAAAATACGTATCAAAATCAATGCCGTTGAAATTCATAGTGTATTCCTCCGTTTATATGATATGGAATTGGTTTTAGATTATGGGGAGGGACTCCTTCCACCAACGCTGCGCGTTGGTCCCCCTCCCTCAAAGAGGGAGGCTGAGTCGCCATCGTTTGGTATACAGTTTCATAATGTCAGCACCTCGAAAAAATAAAAAAGCCCCGGCAGACCGTTGTTGGTTCTGCCAAGGACGAATAAATCACTTATCCGCGGTACCACCTTGATTCACGGAAAAATCCGTGCACTCGTACGGGATACAACCATATCCCTGACAACTGACGCATGTCCTCGCGTTGCAGAATACTCTGTGTGTAACACACATTTGACTGCACCCTCAGCGGCCCATTTGACGAAGTGTTTCTTGCCCGATTCCCAGCACCACGGGCTCTCTGTGAAGGCATCAACGCCGTTACTTCCGCTTCAACGGTTTGTATTGAATTTGGCATCATTATAGCACCGCGCACGGTGCGTGTCAAGTAAAAACTTGATTCCGACGGCGGGTCGTGGTAAAATAGGGGAGAATCGAGGGATCTGTATGAAAATCATCGACATATTGCAAAGCGGAAAACTGTCGCTGTCGTTCGAGGTATTTCCGCCGAAGACCGAAACCGCGTTTGACAGCGTGAAGACGGCGACCGAGGAGATCGCGCGGCTGCATCCGTCGTTTATGAGCGTGACGTACGGTGCGGGCGGCGGCACCAGTCGGTATACGCTGGATATTGCGGGGAACATCAAAGAGCGCTACGGCGTGCCGACGCTGGCGCACCTGACCTGCGTATCCTCCACCCGCGATACGGTTGCCGAGAAGATCAACGCCATCAAGGCGGCGGGGATCGAAAACGTCATGGCACTGCGCGGGGATATTCCTGCCGAACTCGAACATGCGGATCGTTCAGGATGGGATTACCGCTATGCCGTGGATCTGGTGCGCGAGCTGAAAGCCTCTAATCCCGATTTTTGTATCGGCGGGGCGTGTTATCCGGAAATCCACCCCGAAAGTGCGGATCAAAAAGAAGACATTAAACGGCTTAAAGAAAAGGTGGATGCCGGTTGTGACTTTTTGACCACCCAGATGTTTTTTGATAATAATTTGTTATATAATTTCCTTTATAAAATACGCGAAGCGGGTATCACGGTGCCGGTGATCCCGGGAATCATGCCGATCACCAACGCGTTACAAGTAGCGCGGGCGGTGAAGCTCTCAAGCTCGTCCGTGCCCCAACGCTTTAAGAGTTTGGTGGACAAGTTCGGCAGTGATCCCAATGCTATGAAGCAAGCGGGTATCGCGTACGCGACGGATCAGATCATTGATCTGTACGCAAACGGTATCACGAACGTACACGTGTATTCCATGAACAAGCCCGACGTTGCCGAAAAGATTCAAAGCAATTTGTCGGATCTGCTGGGCAAATGATCGCGGTGAGAACGTTCGCGCCGCCGCCCGTGTGCGAGCGCGAGATACTGCGGTACGCGGGGTGCCGCAAAGCAGATGAGGGCGTGCGGGTATTGCTCGCCGAGTGTCTCACGGAGGCGTTGCCTATCTTATCCTACACGGTGTGCTTTACGGACGTTGACCCGACACCGCTTACGGCGCGTTCGGACAAGCTTCGTCAGAATTTAGACGGTTCTGAGCGGGTACTGCTGATGGCGGCAACGCTTGGGGTCGGTATCGACCGCCTGATTGCGAAATATGGGCGGTTATCGCCCGCCAAGGCGCTGCTTCTGCAAGCGATCGGTGCCGAGCGCATTGAAGCGTTGTGCGATGCGTTTTGCGATGCGTTGGCAGAAGAAACGGGATTGACACCGCGGCCGCGGTTCAGTCCCGGTTACGGGGATTTACCGCTGGAAGTTCAGCGGGAGGTCGTAACGCTGTTGCAGGCGGAAAAACGTGTCGGCGTGACACTGAACGATAGTTTTTTAATGTCGCCGTCCAAGTCGGTGACGGCGTTTGTGGGGTACTCCCGCGACAGAGAAAAAGCGGTGAACAAGTGCCGCTTGTGTGATAAAACAGATTGTGCATTTCGAGGTGCGGTATGACGTTTCGCGAGTTTTTACAACAGAACATTGTACGGCTGGACGGCGGTATGGGTACGCTGTTGCAGGCGCAGGGCCTGCAACCGGGTGAGTTGCCGGAACGGTGGAACGTATCGCATCCGGAACAGATCGCGGCGATCCACAAGGTGTATTACGAGGCGGGCAGCAACGTTGTCAGCACCAATACCTTTGGGGCGAACGCGCTGAAGTTTGACGATGAAGAATTGGAGAGTATCATCAAAGCGGCTTTTGAAAATGCGAGAGTCGCGAAAACGCGGGACGATCAGTTTATTGCTTTGGATATCGGCCCGACGGGCAAGTTGATCGCGCCGTTCGGCGATCTGGATTTTGAGACGGCTGTGGCGGTGTTTGCCAAAACCGTGAGACTCGGTGTAAAATACGGTGCGGATCTCGTTTTCATCGAAACGATGAACGACAGCTACGAAACCAAAGCGGCGGTGCTGGCGGCGAAAGAAAACAGCGATCTGCCGATACTGGTATCCAACGCCTACGGCGAGGACGGCAAGTTGATGACCGGTGCGTCGCCGAAAGCGATGGTCGCGCTTCTTGAGGGACTGGGCGTTGACGCGCTCGGTGCCAACTGTTCGCTCGGACCCAAACAGCTGCGCGGTGTCGCGCGCGAATTGCTAAAAGCGGCATCGGTGCCCGTGATCCTGAAGCCGAATGCGGGACTGCCGAAATCGGTGGATGGGAACACGGTGTTTGACGTCTTACCCGACGAGTTTGCCGACGAGGTTGCGGCGTTGATGGCAGAGGGCGTGCGCGTGGTCGGCGGGTGTTGCGGGACAACGCCCGCGTATATCACCGCGCTGACCGCCAAAACGGCGGGAATGCCGCCGAAGCCGATTACGGCAAAGGCGAAAACGGTGGTATCGTCCTACACACATACGGTGGAATTCGGAAACGAGCCGATTCTGATCGGCGAGCGCATCAATCCCACCGGCAAAAAACGGTTCAAGCAAGCCCTACTCGAAAACGATATGGACTATATCCTTAAAGAGGGTGTGGCACAGCAGGAAAAGGGCGTTCATATTTTAGACGTCAACGTGGGATTGCCGGATATTGACGAAAAAGACATGCTGACGCGCGCGGTGTGCGAGCTGCAGGCGATCATCGACCTGCCGTTACAGATCGATACCGCCGACACGGCGGCGATGGAATCAGCGCTCCGCCGTATAAACGGCAAGCCGCTGATAAACTCCGTTAACGGTAAGCAGGAAAGCATGGATGCGATCTTCCCGCTGATAAAGAAATACGGCGGCACGGTGATCGCGCTCACACTCGACGAAAACGGGATCCCCGACACCGCCGACGGACGCGTGGCGATTGCAAAGAAGATTTTAAAAACGGCAGCAGAATACGGTATCAGCAAACACGAGATCGTGTTTGATACGTTGGCGATGACGGTCAGTGCCGATCAGCGGTCGGCACTCGTGACGTTAGAGGCGCTCAAACGCATCCGCACGGAGCTTGGTTGCCACACCTCGCTTGGGGTGTCGAACGTATCGTTCGGGTTGCCGGCGCGGGACGCGGTGAACGGCACGTTTTTTGCGCTGGCGTTGGAAAACGGCTTGTCCGCCGCGATCATGAATCCGTATTCCGCACAGATGATGCAGACGTATTACACGTATCGGGCGCTGAAAGGCTTAGACGATAACTGCGCGGATTATATTGCCGCATCCGAACACTTTGCCGTGACGGCGGCTGCCGCGCCCACGGCGGTGAAAACCGAAGCCGAAAGCCGGTCGGCATTGCAACGCGCGATCGCCAAAGGCTTGCAGGACGAAGCGGCGGCGATCACAAAGGAATTACTGAAAACGGCAAAGCCTCTTGAGATTGTGAACACGGAGATCATTCCGGCACTGGACAGCGTCGGCAAAGGGTTTGAGAACAAGACCGTGTATCTGCCGCAGCTGCTGATGAGCGCGGAGGCGGCAAAAAGTGCGTTTGAATGTATCAAGGCGACGATGCCGGCGGGGCAGGGGAACGGTCCCACGGTGATCCTTGCGACCGTCAAGGGCGATATTCACGATATCGGCAAGAATATTGTGAAATTGCTGATGGAGAATTACGGGTATATCGTGATTGATTTAGGGCGCGACGTATCGCCTGAGGTGGTCGCGGAGGCGGTTATTCGGCATAACGCCAAATTGGTGGGGTTAAGTGCTTTGATGACCACCACCGTGCCGGCGATGGAGGAAACCATCGCGCTGTTGCATGAGCGGGTGCCCGAATGCCGCGTGATGGTGGGCGGCGCGGTGCTGACCCGTGAGTACGCCGACCGCATCGGTGCGGATTTCTATGCAAAAGATGCCATGGAAGGTGT
>CAYVDQ010000102.1:0-5268 GCA_964450615.1 uncultured Eubacteriales bacterium
TTTGCTTCGCGAATTGTAAAGCTGCACCAGCACTTAATTAAGAATAAAAAGGAAACAGTAATATCAAAACAAATAGTTCGTAGCGGTACAAGTATAGGTGCAAACATAAATGAAGCAAATTATGGTCAAAGTAAAGCGGACTTTATTTCTAAAATGCACATAGCGCTAAAGGAAACCGCAGAAACAGAATATTGGATAAAATTGCTTTATATGTCTGAATATATTGATGACAAGATGAGTAATTCATTATTAGAAAATTGTTTGGAAATTAAGAGAATACTTATCGCATCTATCAACACAGCAAAGGAGAATAACAAATGAAAAAATTAGACAAAAAATTGTTTATCGCTATAATAAGTATTTTAGTTTTCGTTTTGTTTATTACAGGTTTTTTTGTGCTGAGTTCTATGATTCGAAGTGAAGTGATTGAAAATATTGTGTTTTCCCAATCGGTGCAGGGAATATTGGTATTTATAATGTTTTTTCCTTTGTTGTTATCTTTGTTCTTTTTTGGGAAGTTTTTTGAAACAAAAGGGCATTATCCCATAGCAAAGATTTTAAAATTCGTTTCAATAGCATTGTTTGTCTTTTCCATATTTCAAGCTTTATTATCGTTGTTTGGGTTTTACAATTAGCTTTTACGAGGGTTCGAACATATAGGTCAAAAAATCAAAGGGCATCGAATTTGTGCTACCTTTCCAATAACAAAAGCACCCCTGCTGGGGTGCTTTTGTTATTCCGCAAATACGAGAGTTCGAACCCGAGCGCCGGGGACCGGCGTGGGCGTCGCCTGCGAGCGCTGCCGGGGGCAGAAACAGCGAGCAGGGGGAGGGCGCAGCGGTCGAAATTCTGCGAGCGAAAGCGAGGAAACGGAATTTCGGGCACCGCAAGAGGGGTTGCGAAGCAACTTCGAGTCCCTCCTTCTCCGCCAATGACAAAAGGCACCCTGCTGGGTGCCTTTTGTTATTATTCTCAATTATTTTACAATGTCACTGACACCGTCGAAAATATATTTTGGTCTGTAAGGGTAACGGTCGATGGTTTCTCTATCCGTAACACCTGAAAGTACCAATACGGTATCCACGTTCGATTCAATGCCCGCAATGATATCCGTGTCCATACGGTCGCCGATAAAGGCGATTTCCTGCGAATGGCAATTGAGTTTATTAAGCCCGTGGCGCAGCATTAACGGATTGGGTTTGCCGACAAAATACGCTTTTTTGCCGGTTGCCATTTCAATGGGGGAGATCAAGGCACCGGTTGCCGGCATAATTCCTTTTTCGGTCGGACCGGTAATATCGGGATTGGTACCGATGAGTTTGGCACCTGCCAGAACAAGGTTGATGGCTTTTTCGATCTTTTCAAAGCTGTAAGTACTCGTTTCGCCCACAATGACATAGTCGGGATTGACATCATTCATGTAAATGCCGTGGTCATAAAGGGCTTTGGTGAGTGCCGCCTCGCCGATAACGTAGGCGGTGCTGCCGGGTGCTTGTGAATGTAAAAATTCGGCGGTCGCCATGGCACTGGTATAAAAATGAGAAGCCCCCACATCCAGCCCCATTCTGCCAAGCTTCATGCTGAGCTCATGAGGTGTTTTTTCGGAACTGTTGGTCAAAAACACGAATTTTTTATCGTTATCAATCAACCAGTTGATAAATTCCTGAACGCCGTCCAGCACCTTATTGCCGTGATAGATAACACCGTCCATATCGCAAATGAAACCTTGTTTGTTTTTTAATTCGTTCACAACTTTCACCTCAAAAGATACATGGTCCTTTAAATTCTATCACATTATGTTGAAAATAACAAGAGAAGTTGTAAAAGCAGTTCGAATCAGCAAAAATTACTTGCCAAACCGCCGATTTGGGTGTATGCTGACAAACAGTGTAAAAAAGGGGTGAGGACGTATGACGGTTGTCAGATTTATCAAAAAACACGTTGTGTTCTGCGTGGCGGTAGCGGCGGCATTGATCACCTGCTTTTTCGTTCCGCCGGACGCGGAATATCTGACCTATTTTGATTGGAAAACGTTAGTGTGTTTGTTTTTGACTCTGGCTGTGGTTTGTGCTTTGCGTAACATCAAGTTCTTTACGATTGTGGCGAGGCGGCTGGTGCAGCTTTCCGGCAATCTGCGCAGTTTGTTTTTGATGTTAATCTCCATCACCTTTTTAGGTTCCATGCTGATCGCCAACGATATGGCGTTGATCACCTTTTTGCCGTTAGGTTATTTTGCGTTGTCGACCGCTAAACGGGAACAGTACATGGCGTACTTGTTCATTTTGCAAAACATTTCCGCTAATCTCGGCGGTATGTTGACCCCGTTCGGCAATCCTCAAAACCTGTATTTGTATTCCTATTTCAATATCCCGACGGGCGAATTTTGCGGCATTATGCTACCGCCCTTTTTACTCGCGATCTCACTCTTGGCACTGGCATGCTTGTTTGTTAAACCGACAAAATTGACGATCGACGAGTCTTTTCCCGAAAAACTTAACCGACGTCGGACGGTATTTTATCTAGTACTGTTTGCGATTTCACTACTTGTGGTATTTCGCGTTGTTCCGATCGTGTTGGGATTGGTTCTGGTAACCGCCATACTGTGGGTGACGGATAGAGAAGCGTTGTTGATGGTAGACTATCCGCTCTTGGGAACGTTCTTCTTTTTCTTTGTTTTCTCCGGTAATCTTGCCCGCATCGAGGTTGTCAACACCTTTCTATCGCAGTTACTGCAGCAGGATACCTTGTTGGTGTCAATTCTGTCCTGCCAGGCGATCAGCAACGTGCCGTCCGCGATTTTGCTGTCGCGTTTTACGACGGATTATCCGTCGTTGCTGTTGGGTGTGAACATTGGCGGTACCGGTACGCTTATTGCTTCCCTTGCCAGCCTGATCACGTTCAGCGAATATCGCATTCTGTATCCCGGTCACGGAAAGCGGTATTTCTGGTTGTTTACCTTGATCAATGTGGTTTTTCTCGTTATCATGACGTTAGCTGCAAAACTGTGTTTTGTGTGATAGTCAAAAACGCTTTAAAACGGGCATAATATAAGGCACCCAATGGGTGCCTTTTCTCATCTTCACGAACAGTTAAAAATCTCCCGCGTGCGGTGATAAGCAATTGACTTGTCAGCGCTTCCTTGTTATGATAATGATATGAAAGATGGTGGCGTATATGCAAGAAATCAATTTAGCAGTCGAAAAACACGTGAAACGGATTTTGGATGCGGAACGGTTTGTTTGGCAGCATCCCGAAACAGGATATAAAGAGTTTGAAACGTCCGCCTATATGGCTCAAACATTCAAAGATCTTGGATATGAACTGGTTATGGCGGACGGCATCACCGGTTTTTATACGGTTCTTGATACCGGAAAACCGGGGCCTGAGGTTATGATCTTAGCGGAGCTGGACTCGATCATTTGCCGCGAACACAAAGATTCCAACCCGCAAACGGGTGCTGTACATGCCTGCGGTCATAACGCACAGTGTGCCGCTATGGTTGGTATTGCGGCGGCATTGAAAGAGCCCGGTGTGTTAGATAAGTTTTCCGGCAAGATCCGACTTTGCGTTGTTCCGGCGGAAGAACTTTTGGAGATCGAATATCGCAGCAAACTGAAGACGGAAGGAAAAATCAAATACCTCGGCGGAAAATGCGAGTTTTTGTCGAGAGGGTATTTTGATGGTGTGGACATTGCGTTTATGGTTCACACTTCGTCGGCGTTCGGTGTTCAAAAGGGATCCGTGGGTTGTTTAACCAAAAAAATCGTCTACAAAGGTGTTTCTGCCCATGCAGGCTCGTCACCGTGGGACGGAAGGAATGCCTTGTATGCGGCGAATTGCGGTCTGAATGCGATCAATGCAATTCGTGAGACTTTCATGGAACGCGATATCATACGCGTTCATCCGATCATTACCGACGGCGGATCGATGGTGAATGCTATTCCGGAAAAAGCTGTTTTGGAAAGCTACGTGCGCGGTTCCAGTTTCGATGCTATTTGCGCTGCTAATCGCAAGGTGAACAGGGCGTTGTGCGGAGCGGCACTTTCTATCGGCACGAACATTGAAATTGTGGATATACCGGGGTACGCACCGCTCGTGAACGATCCGAATATGATGTGTGTGGTATCCGATGCGGCGGGGCTGGCAATTCCGGAATATGAGTTTGTTACGTATGACGGCATGAGCTCCGGCAGCACGGACATGGGGGATCTGAGTTGTGTGATGCCCGTGGTGCATCCCTATGCGGGTGGTGCGATCGGTAGGGTACATGGCGACAACTATGAGATCAAGGACCCGATGGCCGCTTGTTTGGGGAGTGCCAAGATGCAGCTTGGTATGCTCTTGATCTTGCTTTCAGACAATGCCCAAAAAGCGAAACAAATTATTGAAGAATTCAAGCCGCAATTTGCCTCAAAGGAAGAGTATTTAGCGTTTATTGACGGCTTTAACAGAACCGGTAACCGCATCCAGTACAATGATGACGAAACAGCGGCGAAGGTCGATATTCAATAAACGATTCTAAGGGAGGAGGCTGTCCCGTGAGTTATATTACAACCTATTCCAAAAAACCGTTTGATCCCGTAAATGCTGCTCCTGAGGAGATCCAAATCGTGGATATTGCACACGCGCTGTCGCTGATGTGTCGGGCGAACGGACACTTTCCGTACTTTTATTCGGTTGCTCAGCACTGTGTGAATTGCGTTCGTGAAGCGGCGGCACGAGGATATTCCGAACGAGTACAGCTCGGTTGCTTATTACATGATGCAAGCGAAGCGTATTTATCGGACGTAACGCGCCCGATCAAGCAACTGTTACCGCACTACCTTGAAGTGGAAGAACGGCTGCAAAATATCGTCTTTGACAAATGGATCACACCCACGTTGACGCAGACAGAGCGTGCACAGATATTTGAAGTGGATGATGCACTGCTATATCATGAGTTCATGGAGATCATGGGGGAGCGGATAGCGGATATGTCGCCACCATTGTATGCAACACTGGATTTCTCGTTCGTTGAGTTTTCTCTTGTGGAAAGACAATATACGGAACTGTTCAAAAAACTGACTGCCGATAAAACGATGTAACCGTTCGACAAAATTTTGTTGCGGTTTTTCGTTCTAATACTTGAAAATTCAAACAGAGTGTATTATAATATTTGTAATTATTTGGATTGTTAAAAGAACGGAGGATCTTTTTTATGTTAGTAACCATGAACGAAGTGTTGCCGCAAGCCAAAAAAGGCCACTATGCCGTTGGTTTGTTCAATGC
>CAYVDQ010000103.1:0-5169 GCA_964450615.1 uncultured Eubacteriales bacterium
GTCACCGCAGATCATGACCTTGAAGCCGCCGTATGCCCAAAGCAGCATTTTAACGGTGCGATCCACGTATGCCGCATCCGCCGCAGCCATATCGGGCGTGCCGTGAATCTTAAAACGGCGCACCGCGGTCTGACCTTGATTGCGCTCGACCGCCACCGCGATCTCTTTGCCGTTCTGTGCCGATTTTTCAAAATCGCGGCAGAACGCTGCCATCGGGATAAAGCCCGGATCCAATACCGGAAGATTTTTTACGTTGATTTCTAATCCGTACGCGTTCATTCTACAAAAGACTCCTTTTGCTATATGATATAGTCATTATAACAAACCGTAGAGAAGAATGCAAACCCTATCGGACGCGTTTTTTTCAAATTCCGTTACTTTTTGTAGCCCAAACGGCATATATATGTGTCAAAGACAGAAATCGTTGAGAAAGGAATGGCTGTTAAAATGAACGAATTTTTCCCGGAGGGCGTTTTACTCAATACCACGGCGAATCGCCGCCGCACGGGGACAGCAAGTGCGCTTGCCGAAGCGGCAATGGAGGGGCAGGTGGTGGAGGCGCGCGCGGTGTTGTGCGACAGCGACCATAACCTGCACGTCGAGCTGCCGTGTATGCAGGGGGTGATCCCCAGAGAGGAGGGTGCCGTCGGCATCGCGGAGGGGATCACCCGCGATATTGCGCTCATCTCGCGTGTGAGCAAGCCTGTCAGTTTTTTGGTGACGGGATTTGATTTTACCGAGGACGGACGGCGGCGCGCCGTTTGTTCACGGCGGGCAGCGCAGGAAAAATGCCGCCGCGAATACATCGAGGAACGCCGCCCCGGTGACGTGGTGGAAGCGCGGGTGACGCGGCTTGAGAGCTTCGGCGCGTTTTGCGACATCGGATGCGGTATTCCCGCCTTGCTCCCGATCGCGAGTATGTCGGTCAGCCGTATCACGCATCCCGCCGATCGGTTGTGTGTCGGCATGGATATTTACGCGGTGATCACCTCCATTGAGGATAACCGCATCTGCTTGTCCCAGCGGGAACTTCTCGGCACGTGGGAGGAAAACGCCGCGTTGTTCGAGCAGGGCGAAACGGTCGCGGGGGTCGTGCGGTCGGTGGAGGATTACGGTATTTTCGTGGAACTCACCCCGAATTTAGCGGGACTTGCCGAACCGCGTCCCGGTGTGCGCGTCGGTCAGCACGCGGGGGTGTATATCAAGAACATTTTAGCGGAAAAGATGAAACTCAAATTAGTACTCATCGATGCCGAGGACTGCCACGAGCTCCCGCCGCCGCTTAAATACTTTATCACCGAAGGTCACATCGACCGTTGGGTGTATTCACCCCCGCACTGCGGCAAGGTGATTGAGACAATCTTCGAATAAAAAGACGGCTCGCACCCATAAGGTGCGAGCCGTCTTTTTGTCTTCCGTTTTATAAAAGCTTGCTGATAAATGCCGAGAGTTCGTCAAACCCGCCGTGCGGGAACTCGTCAACCGAGTGATCGGTGGTGTTGATCAGACAATCCGTGAGCAAGAATACCTGCATTCCGAGTGATTTAGCGATCATATCCTCGCCGACGTCGTTACCCACCATCACGCAATCGGCGGCATCCACAGAAAGCGTTTCCAAAATCGCGCGGTAGTACGCCGGATTCGGTTTACAGTAGCGGGAATTTTCATAGGTGGTGTACAGCTCGAAATCCTCCGGCTGCAACCCCGCCCACCGTATCCGCGACTCGGTCGCGACAGCGGGGAACAGCGGATTGGTGGCAAGCGCCACGCGCACGCCGTTCTCTTTTAAATACTGCACGGTTTTGGCGGCATCGGGCGTATACCCGCAGACGTTTTGTACCGCTTGAAATTCGTTTTCGTAAAATGCCGCAAACAGCGGCTCGTCCTCGCGTGTTTTTTCGCCGAGCAACCCGCAAAACGTATTCCAAAATGCTTGCTCATTGGGCATCGAACCGTCGTTTTTCACCATCGCCTTGGTGCCCGCCCAGATAGCGGGGATCAAGGTGTCGGGATCGTACCCGTGCGGGGCGAGTTTTTTGGCAAGTCCCCCGAAATACGCTTTGATAAACACCTCTTGATCCATCGGCAGCAGCGTGCCGTCCAGATCAAACAATACCAATTTTACAGACATAACCGATCCTTCCTTGCTCAGCCGTGAAACCGTTTGTGTAAAGACGCGGCGAGCGCTTTCATCTTCTCGGGATCCACCTTTAACACCTGACGGTCGTAGGTGAGCAGTCCGTTCGTTTCGTCCTCCACGTCGCTTAACTGCGTAAGCACCGCGGCGCACAGTCCCTTGTCGATCATCGGCATCACTTCGCGCTCGTACAACGCGATCAACGCCTGCTCAAACTGCTCGCGCTCGGTAAAGAAACGATAACCGTAGGTGTCGTCCTGGTTGAACGCGTGGTCGGGGATCTTGCAGGAATACCCGCCGAATTCCGACAGCACCATCGGTTTCCCCTTCACGGGCTTTAATCGGATCTTTTTAAAATACACGTGGTCGCTCTCCACGTCGCTCTCCTGCGTTTTGAACCAACCGGAAGCGGTATCGTACACGCGGGTGGGGTCAAGGGCTTTCAGCGTCTGGAACCAGTAGGCGGCATCAAACTGTCCCCATCCCTCGTTAAAGATGGTGTAGTATACCACCGAGGGGTGGTTGTGCAGGGCGTTCAGAATACCGATAGAGGTCTCCTCAAATGCCATGCGCTGTTCGAGTGTGACGCTGTGCTCAATGCCGCGGCGCAGTCCCAAAGTCGGCAGCGCGGTGTCGATGAGGAACCGATATTTGCCGTTGTTGATCATATCCTGAAATACGATCATACCGATCGTATCGCAGTAATAGTAGAACAGATCGGGCTCTAATTTAATGTGCTTGCGCAACATGTTAAAGCCGCAGGCCTTCATCTGCTCAATATCGAATCGGAATCCGGCGGGGGAGGCGGGCAGGAAAATGCCGTCGCTGTAATATCCCTGATCGAGCAGCCCGTGGAAAAAATACGGCTTACCGTTGAGCAGGATGCGCTCCCCGCTTACCGACACGGTGCGCAGACCGAAATAAGTGGATACACGGTCCCTGCCGGAGAGGATCTCCAACGGATACAGATGCGGTCGCTCGGGTGTCCACAGGATGGGATTTTTCACGTTCAAGCGGAAACTATCACCGGTGAAGTGATATTCCTGACCCTCAAACAGCACCGTTTTCTCCGACACGCCGCCCGTGACGACCAGATCAATGCCATACAGATCGGTTGTAATCTTGACGGTTTCAATGTACCCGTCCGGCACGCTTTCCAGCCATACCGTCTGCCAGATACCGCTGACCTTGGTATACCACATCCCGCCGCGTTTATCGGTCTGCTTGCCGTACGGCAGATTGCGGTCTAACGGATCGCGCACCTCCACGCGCAGATGGTTTTCGCCATCGTGAATGTGGGCGGTAACATCCAAACTGAACGGCAGATACCCGCCGGTATGCGAGCCGACCTCGTGACCGTTGACGTACACGGTCGCAACTTGATCCACCGCCCCGAAATGCAGCAGCACGCGGTCGCCGATAAAATCGGGTTGCAGATAGATGGCTTTTTCGTAGATGAGGAGGTCATCCCTTTGAATCTCGCGCTCCACACCGGATAAGCGGCTTTCGGGCGCAAAGGGCACTGCGATCGTGCCGTTATAGATCACCTCGCCGCCGTTTTCAATGCGGAATTCCCACGTGCCGTTGAGGCAACAATAGGAATCGCGTTTTAGTTGCGGGCGGGGATATTCCGCGAACGGAATACCGGCTGCGGCAGACTCCTCCTCAAACGGAGTGTGCAGCGATACAAGACGCGGCGCACGCTTGATGAGAAGTAAGAGGGGCAACACCAAAACGAGCGCAATCGCTGCCGCTAAAAAGATATTTTCATTCGGCACAAAGGATGTGGTGCCGTCGCTGTTCACGATCACGTCGGCGTTTTGCAATACCGTTTTACCGATGAACGGACCGACCACACCGGGAATCAGCACTTGCGAGAAAATGCGCACACCCTGCAGTTGACCCGCTTTGCCTATGGGGGTGTACTCACGAATGAGCGCACCGAACACCGCCATACCCGCCAGATATCCGCTCATCATGAGGAGCGAGCCGATAAATACCGGCAGGGTGGAGCGGGTGAGATATAACACGACGTACCCTAAAAACAACGCGGCAACCGCGATCAGTCCCGAAAAACGGAAGCCTTTTTTATCGTACACCTTGCCCCACAGCGCGGTGACGACCGAGGCTAAGATGATAGCGGGCGCCATCACCAGCACGTAATCCGTCATACCGAGCGATACCTCGTAATAGAGAATGAGATACGGCATAAAGATCTGAATGGAAATGTTAAACAGAATAAACGCCGCGAGTGCTACGTACAGCGTCGGGTTTTGTTTGATGGTTTTCGGGCGAAATCCGTGTACAATAGTGGCGAAATACGGTTCTTTCACCGGCGTGATAGCGGGTTCTTTGATGAGGAAAAAGCCGAGCACACCGATGACGAGCACAGTTAAACCGATGATGGAGAAGATCAGCGTCCAGCTGACGGGCTGATCCAAGTCAAAGAACATAAACCCGCCGAAGACGACCAAGATCGACACGAGCGGCATCATCGCGTTGATGCCCTCCGCCGCGCCGCGGTTGGTGGAATCGGTGGAATCGGTCAGCCACGCGTTGAACGCGGCATCGTTGGCGGTAGACCCGAAAAAGGTCATCACGCAATCAAGCAGTATGGTCAGCGAGATATACAGCGTGGTGATATTGGTGGTGATCGCTACCGCAGGATTGATCGTGCCGTTGGATAAAAACACGAAACTGTAGATCGAAATACCCCACAAAATATAGCCGGTGCAGATAAATAACTTGCGTTTCCCGATTTTATCCGACAACGCACCCATCAGCACGGTGGTCAGCGTGGCGGTGACGGCGGATGCCGCGACCATCAGCGAAATATCGGCGGCGGTGGCGTGGAACATCTTATAGATAAACACGTTGAAATACATATTTTCCACGACCCACGCGACCTGACCCATCAGGCTGAAAACGGTGAGCGCGCACCAAAAGCGGGGGGAGAGTTTGGTTTTCATACGAGAACCTCCTCTGTAAAAATTTACATCCTATCCAGTATACCATATTTCACCGCAAAATGC
>CAYVDQ010000104.1:0-5164 GCA_964450615.1 uncultured Eubacteriales bacterium
CTTACTAAAGTTTTTCTTCTCCCCCAGTAAAACTGGGGGTTTATTGGTACACCAACAAAACGTCTTGCACAAGTCACCTTGTGCAAGACGTTTTTCTTTCTTTAACACTCGTCTTCGCTTTCAAACAATTCGCCTTTGACGTTCACTTCTCGGAACGGCATATCCCCCTCATCGCAAAACACATATTTACCAAGATCGATTCGGGCAAAATTATGCGGGCAACGGCGCTTACTAAACGGCGGCAACTCTCTATACGATTCACCGTAAGCGTATGTAAGATACGGTGCCGGATCCACAGGGATCGGTGCGGTGATCCCCTCAAAATCGATATACACCACCTCATCCAAGCCTTTGTTGGGAAGCGGATCGCCGTACACCTTTTTGCCTACCGAGTCAATTAACCACTCGGCATTCTTCTTGTGGCGATAGAATTTCGCAAAGAAATCAAATAACCCGTTGAAAACGCCCCACGGTATCACCCGCAACAGGGGTAAGAAAATTTTTGTAAAGGTGTAGTGGTACTTCTTACGCGGCTGATTAAACCATTTGATTTCCATCAACACGGTAAGGATCGTCAGCACCAAGCTGTGAAGTTTTTGAAAGAGTTTCCGGTTACTTGTTTTGTCATACACCAAAATATCGATAAAAATGCCGTCCTTAAACTCGTTTTTATTCGAAAAATTGGTGGAAAAATAGGTGCCGTCCAAGCGGACTTTGTCAATGGTATAATGACTGCCGCTGCTGTTAAAGGTAGACGAATAGGAATACTCGGGACCGAGTTCCTTCGGACAAACCTTTCGGAATTTCTCAAAGTCCTCCCTAAGCATACCGATATCCAAATCGTCATCCCACGGAATAGCCTTTCCTGCGCGCACGGCGCCGAGGAGAGTGCCTCCCGCCAGGAAGTATTGAATACCGTTTCGGCGGCAAATATCGTCAATTTCCTGCAGAACCTTAATTTCGAGCGCCTGAATTTGCTTGATCTTTCCGCCGTAAAAGGCGACGTTGTCAGAGGTGTCATACGGCTCGCCGGTAAGATAAGCCACCAAATGCTTGATGCCGATTGCGGTATGGTTGGCCGTCTTGGCACCCAACTTTTTGTATTTTAAACTGTTAAGTCCGCCATATACCGGCAGAAGGTTGGCGGAAAGCTCCACCTTTAACGAATACACCTCAGGGTTGGCAAGATAAATCAAGCGTTTGATTGCTTCGCGAGAAATCGATTCGCCGGTAACGTTATAAATATGCCCTTTGCGTGCTTTTGTTGCCAGCATAGCCACAGCATGGCATGCGGAACGGATATACGTAACCGTATGATGCTGCTGTGCATCTTCGTCGGTTATGTGCACGGTTTTCGTGTCGTAACATTCCAAAACAATCTTGTTAAGGTCAACCGACGGTGTATGTGCCACATCCGGGGCAAACACATTATCGAACCTTGCAAGTGTGATATCAAGGTCATCGTAGGCGACCGCCGCACGGCAAGCCTTCTCAACCTCAAGATAATAGTCGATTTCCGGAGTCCGTTCACACCGCTTTTCAATGTAAAAGTTATATTCGCGCTCCGAAAGTGTTTCAATCTCCGATGAGAAATTCGGTATGGGTGGGAGCAACACCGATACCACACACTTGGCATCCCTGGTATTTTTTAGCAGTCCGGTAATTGTCCGGAGCGCGGCAAGCGTGGTGTCCTTACTGTCAAGCCCGCCCACACAATCCACAAAAAAGAAAACTACACCGTTGTCGTCCAAGCGTTGCAAGGTGTGCAGGGCAACAACGTCCTCAATTTCTCCGAGCGTCACTTTACGATAGTCGGCTTCGGTGCCGGTGCTCAGATAGGTAATGGCTTGGAACGCAGCGAAACCTGCGTTCAGTTTCTCAAACGACGTGAGCAAATAGTCACAGATAAACGTATTATCACCGGCAAAGAAAACGCGCTTCGCCTCACTTTTAACCTTAATGGAAGAAAAAGGGGCTTCAAGCACTTCGGCAAGCATCGCCCGCTCGTTTTGCATAATCAATTCTTTCAATCCACGTCGCTCCTTTTGAACATATCGCGAGTCCAACATAATATACCATTTCCCCGACCGTTTGTCAATCTTCGCAAGATTTCGACAAGCCTCGGTTATCCGAGTTTTCCGCAAAACGTAACGCGGGCAGGCTCAAACGAGCCTGCCCGCTTACATTATTGTAACTCGACGTCCCAGTTGTTGAGATACTGTAACAATAACCCTAAATCTTTGTTGTTGATCTTATCGTCAGCATTCACATCGCATGCCGCTTCAACGACCGTCACATCCCAATTGTTGAGATACTGCAACAATAACCCTAAATCCTTGTTGTTGATCTTCGTATCGCCGTTCACGTCACCCGAACGGTACGTAGGTTTGGTCGTATCACCCGCATAATGCCAGGTTGCGGAAAGCAGACAGTCGTTCCCCTGACCGATTTCCAACGTCTCTCTGTCACTTTCTGTTCCCTCATACCATACATCGGTAAGACTGCTGCAACCGTAAAATGCACCCTCCCCAATACTCGTCACGCTGTCCGGAATCTCGATCGATGTCAAACTGTTGCAATTCTCAAATACGCCATGCCAAATCGCCGTCACCGGATATCCGCCAAGGGTGGACGGAACAATTACGTCGCCGCCTTCGCCGCTGTATCCCGTGATGGTGACCCCGCCGCCGGAGATCTCGTACAACAAGTCCGTTACAGGATCTGCAGGAACATCCGATGCGTAATTGTACACGATGGTTAACTCTCCGTAACCGCCATAGTAGTGGGAGATATTCCGCCAGTCGTTTTCGCTTCCCTCATAATAGATGGTGGTAAGCTTGTCGAACGCGGTAAAATCACACCACGAGAGCCGCGTGACACTTCTTGGTATCACGATCTCGGTAATATACTCTTCGGCAATGTCAATGGATTGTATCTCCGTGACGGTGTACTCGCCGATCGTTGACGGAATGGTGAGCCGTTCATCGGTTTTGCTGCATTCCATGATGGTAACCGTCCCGTCATAATTGCGAGTATACCCAAACCCTTCCGCTTCCGTTATCGGTTGAATGTAGACCGGTATCACCAGCTCGGTGCCCATCACGTTCACGGTGATGTGATACACCTTGCCCGGTTCCCACACGTTGTTGTGGTTTTGCGTGCCGCCCACGATCCTCGCGCCGTATGAGCGATTATCATACCGAAATCCGCTGTAGGTTGCCTCAGCCGTGGTGCCGTCCGCGAACGAAACAATATAGTCAAAGAATTTCTGCACATCATATTGAAAATAAGTATAAATCTTATTTGTTAACGCATCGTATTCCTCAATCGTTTCGCCGTATAACCCTTGCGGTATCACAATGTTCGGAAATTCAATGTTTGTCACAGGATTCGGCACAACCCTAACACTCGCCGTATAAGTCTCACCCAACACCGCAATATTCACCGCGTAGGTCTGTCCCGCCTCCCACGGCGTATACAACGATTGCGTATCGGCGGTTTCAAACCAATACCACTCGTTGTCGTAGTACAAATAGTCGCCCGTCCCCTCGATCACCGTTCCGTCAAATAGCGTAGCGGTATAGGACAAAAACGGCCGCCAATTATACCGAAAATATTCACGGTCTCGGTCTAACTCGTAGTCGTATTGTGTGTTCATCATTCCATCGGCGTTAGCGTACACGTAGATCGGGTCAAACACAATATCTTGAATAAAGGAATCCGTGATACGCACATCCACGTCGCACTTGGCACCCAAAAATTCCGCGTAACCGGTGTACGTGTTGCCGGCCGTCCAGTTTTGCAGGGTAGCCTGTGCATCTGTAAAATCAAAACCGTAATTGTGGCCGTCGATCTCGACGATTCGATCATAGGTGGTTTCTTCTCTGCCGTCTGTATAGGTGATGATCCAATTCGCCGCTTCATACCAACGGTATCGATACAGCTCGGAAGTGCCGTCGGGCAATAAATCACAATAGGTTCCCTCGCGAATGACGATCTCTTCCGTGTCACAACGGATCGACGCAACGGGAGATTCTACGATAGTGACGCGGAACTCGTATTCCTCACCCAAAATCGTGTGTTCGATCGTATACGTATTTCCCGCAAGCCATCGATTCTCATACGACTGGTGTGAATGAAAATATACCAACGGATAATTCACCCCGTTATAGGTGAAATACCCGTCGGGGGCTTCGATCACGTCGCCGTTTGTAAGCGTAATGGTATAACTGATAAACGCCGACCAGTCGTAACAATAATACTCGATCTCCTCGCCGGTATCCTCGTCAACATACAGCTGCCAATCGCCGTATGTATTTTCAATGATCTCGATCGGCTCGACCTCCACGTAAGCAACGTCACTGCTTGTTAACTTTGTGCCACCGACAACACCCGTGCCTGTGTTGGAAGAAGACGCAGAGACACCGGCAGGCAGTAACGATACCACAAGCAAAGACAAAACCGTCATCACCGCCACAGCCATCTTATTGATTTTTTGAACCACAGATTTCACACTCGTTTCCCCTTTTCGATCATTCAAACATATGCCCATAGTATATCATAAGAGCGTCAAAGCGGCAAGCCGACTCAAAGTTAAAGCCCTCGACAAAGTGGTTGTCGAGGGCCGCCTTATGCATGCGTTATCAGTTGGTAATGGTCTGCTCGGTCTCTTTGTCGAATAAGTGGATCTTGTTGTTGTCCAGAACCATATCGATCTCATCGCCGGGGCGAGCGGTCGAGGTAGGCTCAACACGCGCGGTCAGGCTGCTGCCTTCCGAATTGACGTACAGGAAGATCTCGGCACCCATCAACTCGGTAACCTCCACCTTTGCTTTGATGCGGCAATCCGCAAACGTCTCCAGGTGACGTGCTTCGTCGTGGACGTCTTCCGGACGGACACCCATGATGACCTCTTTGTCAACATAGTTTTCCAGGACGCCATCCTTGTTTTTGGACTCCGGCAACGGGATATCGTACTTAATACCTCTCTTGGTCTTGGTATCCTCGGAACCGAACTGTGCGTAGAACTTGCCGTCTTTCTTGATGATCTTTGCATCGATGAAGTTCATCTGGGGGCTGCCGATAAAGCCGGCAACGAACATGTTGCCCGGACGCAGATACAGGTTGTTCGGGGAATCGACCTGCTGGATCAGACCGTCCTTCA
>CAYVDQ010000105.1:0-5082 GCA_964450615.1 uncultured Eubacteriales bacterium
CCATGTATTTTCACGCAACCTTTGAGGCGGGAGACGTATCCGGTGCCGATATGCCGGCTCCCGCAGTCGCCGCTTGCATTGACGCTTCCACCAATAAGAGCATCAAACATTATGTATCACATATCGTCAACAACAAGTTGTCCGGCAACCAACGCAAGGCGGATTTGTATTTTGAGTTACTGTTGTGCGAACTGGCAGAAACGGCACACGATCCCGCTGATTACACCGTTGCCGAGCGCATTGAAAAAATAATTTTAGCAAATCCCGAACGGTTTTTTTCGAACAAAGAACTCGCTGACGCGGCATGTGTATCCCTAAAAACGGCGGAAACGAAGTTCAAGCAAAAATTCGGTGTCACCATTCACCAATATGCCCTAAACTATAAAATCAATGAAGCCATCTCCTATTTTGAAACCTTTCCGCAGATCAGCATCAAAGAAACCGCGTTAAACTTAGGGTTTTATGACGAGTATCATTTCAGTAAACAGTTCAAAAAAATCACCGGCAACTCTCCCTCTCAGTACAGAAAAGAACGATAAAAACGCACCGAGTCAAAAATGACTCGGTGCGTTTCTTAATCGGTTTCGTTACAGCCGGGGCGGTTCATCAGCGCCGCCACCGCCTGCTCGGGGGGATAGTTTTCATAGCAAATGCGATAGCAGGTCTCGGCGATCGGCATCTCCACACCCATCTTATTTGCCAGATGATAGGCAGTGCCGGCAACCAGATATCCTTCAACCGTGCCAACGCGTTTTACCGCTTCTTCCGGCGACAAACCGTCGCCGATCAGCATACCGGCGCGGCGGTTGCGCGAATGCATACTGCCACAGGTCACGATCAAATCACCCATACCCGACAAACCGCCAAACGTCAAAGCATCGGCACCGAGTTTGACACCCAATCGAGTGATCTCCGCCAAGCCGCGTGTCATCAGTGCCGCTTTGGTATTGTCCCCCATACCTAAGCCGTCGCAAATACCCGCGGCAAGCGCGATCACATTTTTCAGAGCACCGCCAAGCTCCACGCCGATGACGTCCTCACTCGTATAAATGCGAAAAGTAGGATTCATCAGCAGTTGCTGTACCTTTTCTGCCGCAACTGTATCGCGCGACGCGCTGACAACCACAGTGGGAATCCCTCTGCCGACCTCCTCCGCGTGGGAGGGACCGGATAGGGCAACTGCCGAAATACCCGGCAGCGCATCCTCGATTACCTCAGTAAAACGGCGGTAGGTCCCTTCTTCAATGCCTTTACCGGCGTTGGCTACAATGACGCCCGACTTTAGGTGCGGACGCAACAGTGCGGCGGTGGAGGCAATGGCAAAGGACGGCACCGCCAGTATCACCAAATCGGCATCGGCGGCTTCGCTCATATCACAAGTCAAATGAATGGATGGCTCGACCGGAATACCGGGTAACAGTTTGCGGTGCTGACCGTAACGTCGGATCGAGGCAATCTCCTCTTCAAACGGCGACCACAAGGTAACGGCGTGACCGTGGCGATTCGCCATCACGGCAAGCGCTGTCCCCCAACCGCCGGAGCCTAAAATCGTAATATTCGCCATACTCATTTTCTCCCGAGTTTACTTTCCGTGCCGGCGATAATGCGCTTGATATTTTCTTTGTGCTTGATAATGGCGATCGCGGTAATACACGCCATCGCAACGGTACAGAAAGCCACCGTTTGCCACGGTTGTTGATACCAATACATGCGGAACAGATACGTAGCAATCGGCAGGCTGACACCTGCCACGATGGAGCCCAGGGATACCATACGCGAGATCAGTACCACCAGAGCGAATACCGACAAACCGATCACCGCGGTGCGCCAGTCCAAGATCAAGGTCATGCCAAGGATCGTCATAACACCTTTGCCACCGCGGAAGCCAAAAAACACAGGGTAAATATGGCCGAGAACACAGCACAGCCCCGCCAAGTACTTTCCGACGAGCGCTAAATTCTCCGCGTTGTGCGTAAGCAAAGCGGAATCCGCGGCCGGTGTAAGCTGCAGTGAGCACAGCAACAAGCCGCCGAGATAGACCGACAGCATGCTTTTAGCCAGATCACCGATAAAGGTGAGCAGTGCCGGCAGTTTTCCTTGCGAACGCAGAACGTTTGTCGCTCCCGCATTACCGCTTCCGAATGAACGAATGTCTTTGCCGGAAAACCGCTTCGTGATAATAATAGCAAAGCTGACGCTGCCGAGCAGATAACCGATGACAGCCGCGAGCAGCATCGAAAGCCAGCAATTTTGCAAAAATGTCAGCATAATATCCTCCTACTTGCCGCTGTTATCACCGCGTTCACGGATGATAAAGCGAATGGGTGTGCCTTCCAGACCGAAGGTTTCTCGCAGTTGATTTTCCAGATACCGCTGATAGGAAAAATGGAACAGATCCGCACGATTGACAAAAAAGACAAACGTAGGCGGACGGGTAGACGGCTGCGTCATGTAATAGATCTTAAGCCGTTTTCCTTTGTCCGTAGGCGGTTGCACACGGGCTGTCGCCTGTGCGAGCACATCGTTAAGCGTACCGGTGGAAATACGGGTGGCATTCTGCTCGTTCACGTAGGTAATCAGATCTAAGAGCCGATCCAACCGTTGTCCCGTCTTGGCGGAAATGAATACAAACGGAGCATACGCCATGAAGCTGAAATCGTTTTCCAGTTTCTTACGGGTAAGCGCCATGGTATGGTCGTTTTTCTCGACCGCATCCCATTTGTTAACGGCTATAATACACGCCTTGCCTTTTTCGTGAGCAATGCCCGCCACCTTGCTGTCCTGTTCGGTAAAGCCTTCCACACCGTCAATGAGGATCACGCACACATCGGCGCGTTCGACCGCCATTTCGGCGCGTAAAATACTGTATTTTTCAATCGCGTCGTCCACACGGCTGCGACGGCGCAGACCGGCGGTGTCAATAAGCAGAAATTTTCCCTGTTTCGTATCGATCTCGGTATCGATCGCATCACGCGTGGTACCTGCAATATCGGAAACGATACTGCGTTCCTCCCCCGCCAAGGCGTTGATAAGGGAGGATTTTCCCGCATTGGGTTTACCGATAACCGCTACCTTGATGCGGTCATCCTCTTCGTCCGGCTGATCCTCGGGCGGTAGGTACTCGAACACCGCATCCAACAAATCACCGGTGCCGGTGCCGTGAATGGAAGATACCGCAACGGGATCGCCGAGACCTAAATTGTAAAATTCATAAAATTCGGCAGGCGGAGCGCCGACACGGTCACATTTATTGACGCACAGCACCACCGGCTTGCCGCTTTTTTGCAGCATAACGGCAACATCCGCGTCATTCGCGGTCACGCCCGCTTGCAGATCGGTCACCAAAATAATAACATCTGCCTGCTCGATGGCAAGCTGTGCCTGCCGACGCATTTGTGACAAGATCACGTCATCGGAATGCGGCTCGATACCACCGGTATCCGCCAGCATAAAGTTCCTGCCTCGCCAATCGCACGCAGCAAAAATGCGATCACGCGTAACACCGGGCGTATCCTTGACAATGGACAGCCGTTGACCGATCAACTTATTAAATAATGTAGATTTGCCGACGTTGGGGCGGCCGACGACCGCCACGATCGGTTTTGCCATAGCGTTCACCTCATCAGTGCTTCAAATAACGCGTCACCATCGGTTGAAATCACTTCCACCTTGACGCCCAGCTCCGCTGCCAATTCCTCCGGTGTAACATCGTCCAGAAAACGGTCACCCTCGTGGCGGAGCATACAATCGGGAATCAGCACCCGTTCGCACGGGATTCCTTGCAGTTGACGGCGCAGATCACCGCCGGTAACAAGACCCGCCACGGTAATGTGTTCGCCGAAAAAGTCGTTGTTAATCGCGACAACACGCGCATGGATATTCTCTATCGCGACACAAGCGGTTTCCACCAATTCACGCAGAATCGGGGCAGCCGCCACACCGGTTGCCAATACCGTATCGGTGCCCTCGGCACGGTCGCTTTCGCGATTTTCAAGCGCTTCGGCGAATTGCGCGCGCAGCAGCGCCACCAGACCAACTCCGTTTTCCAGCTGCGACATTTCTCCGTAAAAGTCTTCGTTTGGAATGGAACGATTCGCCTGCACATACCATTCATCCGCGGGATAAATCAAGCGGTTGCCCGTTTTCAGGACCTGTTCATCACCAAAGCGAGTCACCATATCCAGAATCCGACAGCTCTCTTGCTCGGTAAAAGGGCGCAGGGGCGTGAGGCCGTCACGATATTTCGTCAGACCCACCGGCACCACCGCAACACTCTCCACTGCGGGCGCCAGCGCCGCCAAATCCTGCATACTGCGCAGCAGTTCTTCCCCATCGTTCCATTCGGGGCAGACAACCAACTGGCAGTCCATATGAATACCCGCATCCGCAAAGCGGCGCAACAGCGACAAGGTATCCCCCGCAAAGCGGTTGTTCATCATCCGACAACGTAACTCGGGATTGGTAGTATGCACCGAAATGTTAATCGGACTGATATGCATCGTTAAAATGCGCTTGATCTCGTGCTCGGATAAGTTGGTCAACGTGATATAGTTTCCAAACAAGAAAGATAGGCGGCTGTCGTCATCCTTAAAATACAGCGTTTCACGCATGCCGGGCGGCATCTGATCGATAAAGCAAAAAATGCAGTTGTTGCGGCAGGTATACTGACTGTCCATTAAATAGGTTTCAAACTCAAGACCGATATCATCGTCCTCCGGTTTGCGGATACGGACAGTGCGTTTCTTTCCTGCCGCAGTTTTCAGGTTCAGTGTCAGCCGCGGCTCAAACAGATAAAAGCGATAATCCAGCACGTCCGCGATCTCATGACCGTTGATGGAGATAAGGGTATCCCCTGCCGCGATCTTTTTCCTTGCCGCGATGCTGTCTTGCAACACGCTTGCGATCACCACTGCCAACGCTGTTCCCTCCCTTGCAAGTATGGTGGATTTACAAAAACAAAGGGCGTAACCCTACCGGGTCACGCCCTTTATTGTTCCCATAATGTTGGGCATTTACAACCGGTGGGGCTTACTCCTCAACCTTGACGATCTGTCTGCCGTTGTAATAGCCGCAAGCTCCGCA
>CAYVDQ010000106.1:0-5028 GCA_964450615.1 uncultured Eubacteriales bacterium
CACGATTTCATCGAGCGGTTACCGGACGGCTATCAGACACTGCTCACCGCCGACGGCGCACAGCTGTCGCAGGGACAGCGGCAGCTGATCTCCATCGCCCGCGCGGCGGTTGCCGATCCGCCGGTGATGATACTGGACGAAGCGACCTCCAGCATCGATACGCATACCGAAGCCCTCGTGCAAAAGGGCATGGATCAGCTCATGCACGGCAGAACGGTGTTCGTCATCGCGCACCGCCTGTCCACGGTACAAAATTCGGACGTCATTATGGTCTTAGACCACGGACGGATCATCGAGCGCGGCACGCATGACGAGCTCATCGCCCAAAAGGGCAACTATTATCGCCTGTACACCGGCGCATTCGAATTAGAATAAAAGAACGGAGTGGCACCGCCACTCCGTTCTTTTATTCATTCCTCGCAAAAGCCCCCTTGTGTAAAGGGGGCTCCGCCCGCAGGGCGGTGGGGGATTGCCTCATCCGTCCGCGCAGCGGACACCTTCATTCTTCACTATTCATCATTCATTCTTCATTAAAAAACCGCGCACCCGAAGCAGGTGCGCGGTTTTCCTTACATATCCATCAATTTACTGATCTCATCCTTGAACGATTGCACGTCCTTGAACTGGCGGTACACCGAGGCAAACCGCACGTACGCGACCTCGTCGATGGCGCGGAGCTTTTCCATCGCCAGCTCGCCGATCCTGGAGGCGGGCACCTCGCGTTCCAGCGAGTTTTGCAGGGCAGCTTCGATCTCGTCCACCGCGCGCTCCAATACCTGCATCGGCACCGGCCGCTTCTGGCAGGCGCGCAGCATACCGTTAAACAGCTTCTGCCGATCGAACACCTCGCGGGACTTATCCCTTTTCACGATCACGATGGGCAGGCTTTCAATAATCTCATATGTGGTGAAACGCTTGCCGCACTGCAGGCATTCCCGCCGACGGCGAATACGCGCGCCCTCATCCGTGGGACGCGAATCCATGACCTTGCTTTCTGCATAACCGCAAAAGGGACATTTCATAATCTTCACGCACCTTTTTCTAACTTCATCTGTATTGTAACACCCATTTTTACAAATGGCAAGCAATTTCTTCTAAGAACGCCCGCGACCGTTTCAGGTCCTCTGCCGACTCAAAATTCGGGCGGTAGAGCTCCAGCATCAGCACACCGTCGTACCCGACGCGTCTCAGCGCTTGCAATACGGCTTTGAAATCACGCGTACCGTCGCCCGGCGGCAAACAATCGCAAGTCGCGTCGCGGTCACTGATATGCACGTGTACGATGGCATCGCCCATCGTTTCGATCACCTGCAGAGGATCAAGCCCGCAGCGGCCGCTTTGCTTGATATCAAACACGAACTTCGCTTTCTCACCGAGTGCGGTTTTCATCGAATGCAGGTACGACAGTTCCGCCGAGCTGAATTTGTTGACGTTTTCCTGCGCCAATGTCACACCGAACGAGCGACCCAGATCGTACAGCCGCTCATACCGTTCAAGAAGCTTTTCGTCGGACAACTGATAAAGCGGCTTGGCACCGTGCAAAATTAAGAGCGGCGCACCCAGCCGCGCCGCCGCCTCAAACTGCGGCTTATACATCTCAAACCCGTCGTCCGCACGCCGCTCGTAAGGGGCAAACAGAAAGAACGGCTCCATGAACGAGGAGTAGGGATGCACCGCCGAAACGACCGCCCCCGCCGCGTCACAGCGGCACTTTAACCCGTCTGCAAAGGCAGGTGTTGCCTCGCTCGGCGCGTTTAAAAAGATCTCCACGTTCCGAAACCCCGCCGCCAGCACCGTGTCCAGCGCGTCCTCGAGCGGTGCGGGATAAAAATTCGACGTGGACGCTCCGATCATCATCAGCCGTCCCTCCTTTCCCTCTTATTATGATATAGTGTACCCCGAAACATACCCCTTGTCAACTACCGGAAAAACCGCTACAATGAACAAGAAGGATTCGTTTCGATTTATTTTTACCACACCCATGTAAACAGGCTCGCCCTACGGCTCGCCGCATCTTTCACTCCCTGCCCCGCCCCAAGCCTCCCTCTGACGAGGGAGGTGGCTTTGCCGCAGGCAAAGACGGAGGGAGAGAATACGACCCGTCGCGCCCCGCGCGACATTCTTCACTATTCATCATTCATTATTCTCTATGAGGTGCCCTCTATGTTCACCTGTACCCTCTGCCCCCGCCGCTGTGCCGCCGTCCGTGATACCGATCACGGCAACGGGTTTTGCGGCTTGCCCGAAACCGCGCATATTGCGCGTGCCGCACTGCACACGGGCGAAGAACCGTGTTTCGGCACGGCGGGCGCCGTCTTTTTCGGCGGCTGCACCCTGCGCTGTGCGTATTGTCAAAATCACACGATCAGCCGCACGGCGGCGGGCAAACCCGTCACCCCCGAACGGCTCAGCGATATTTTCAAAGAACTGTACGAGCAGGGCGCGGACATTCTTGACCTCGTCAGCCCCACGCCGTACCTGTCAACCATCCGCAAAGCGCTTATCCTCTACCGCCCGCCGATTCCGGTGGTGTATAACACAAGCGGGTACGAGCGCGTGGAAACCCTGCGGTCACTGGAAGGACTCATTGACGTGTATCTTCCCGATTTCAAATACGTCACCTCCTCCCTCGCCGCGGTGCTGTCATGCGCCGAGGACTACCCCGAAACCGCCCTTTTGGCCATTCGGGAAATGATACGGCAGACCGGTGCCATGATTTTGGATGAAAACGGCATAGCAAAACGCGGCACACTCGTGCGGCACCTGGTACTCCCCGCCCATACCCGCGAATCCATCGCGGTGCTGGACGCACTCTCCGAGATTCCCGACGTGTGGGTGAGCCTGATGTGCCAGTATACCCCCGTGTTACCCGTCGACGGTCACCCCGAGCTCTCCCGCCGCGTGACAAAACGCGAGTACGATAAAGTCACCGATCATCTCTTCACGCTCGGACTGACAAACGGTTACGTACAAGACCGCGCCTCCGCCCAAACCGCCTACATCCCCACCTTTGACAATTTTGGCGTGTAATTTCGATTTGCCCCCACAAAAAGGTCTCTCCTTGAGGAGAGGCTCCGCCCGCAGGGCGGTGGTGAGGTGTCTTTCAATTCCCTTCCGCATAGCGGACATATTCATTCTTCATCAAAAACGCGGCGCGTCCGATCGGACGCGCCGCGTTTTCCCATTACACTTGCATTTGATGGAAGCGGTAAAACTCACCTTTCTTTGCGAGCAACTCGTCGAATGTGCCGAGCTCCACACATTGTCCGTCTTTGATAACCGCTACCTTGTCGGCATTCTTGATGGTGGACAAGCGATGCGCCACGATAACCGTCGTCTTGCCGTGGGACAAATTTTCAATGGCTTGCTGGATATGCTTTTCAGACACCGTATCCAGCGCACTCGTCGCCTCGTCCAGGAGGATGATGTCGGGGTTGCGGATCATGGCGCGCGCAATGCAAATGCGTTGGCGTTGTCCGCCCGAAAGCTTGCCGCCGTGTTCACCCACCGCCGAATCCAAACCGTTCGGCAGACCATTGATGACGTCGCGCAAGCACGCGGCATCAATGACACGCTGCAACTGCTCGTCACTCACGTTGGACAACCCGTAGGTGATGTTCTCGCGGATCGTCCCCGCAAACAACACCGACGTCTGCGGCACCATCGCCAGATGCTTGCGGTAACTTTGCAGTTCGATGTCTTTCATCGGCTTGCCGTCAATAAACACCACACCGTCGGTCGGCTCGTAGAACCCCGTCATAATATTGACAAGCGTCGTTTTACCGCCGCCCGATTCGCCGACCAATGCCACCGTTTCACCTGCGTTGATGGTCAGATCCAGTCCGTTCAAAATGGGACGTTCATCGTCGTCGTAGTGGAACGACACGTTGCAAAACGCAATATGACCGTCCACTCGGTGCACCGGTTTTCGGTCGTTCTCCTGCTCCACTTCGGGGGACCTTAAGATCTCGGTCACCGAAGCGATCGCATCCGACGCGTGTGCTATAGCGGGAATAACGTCCGTCATCTTGCCGACGTTTGTTAAAAACCGCTCAAAGTACCCGAAAAACAGCGCAATTTCGCCAACGCTGATATGCCCCTTGAAGGCTAAATAGGCCATAAACGCAATGCCGCCGAGTTGAAAGATCTGCGATATGATCCATTTCAATACCGTCAACTTAGACGTCGTCTTGTCCAGCGTGTACCCCGTTTTGGAAAACGCCGAAAACTTGCTCGCCATCTTATGTATTTCGTACTGTTCCAGCGCGTGCGCACGCGTGACGGGAATCAGCTCGATCATATCCAAGACCTGCGAATTGATCTCCTCGCTATGCATACGGAACTCGCGGGTGTGCTGTTTGATTTTGTTTTTCATCGGCAGCGTTGCCAGTATAAACAACGGTGTGCACAGTAAAAAGAACACTAACAACTGCCACCGCCCGCGCGCGAGCAGCACGGCAACGATCACCAATATGTTCACCACAATGTGCGGCACTTCGATGGTGAAAAAGACAAACATGCCCTGTATCGCGTCCACGTTGCCAAACACCTTCGTTTGAATACGCCCCGATGCCATACGCTTGTTAAAACTGATGGTGAGCGCCTGTAACTTGGCGACGATGGCGGTGCGCAGTTGTGCCTGCACCGACCGCCGCACGTCAAAATTCAGATTATAATACACGCGTTGCATCGGATAATTAACGATAAGCAACACCGCTACCGTCACCAAATTGGTAACGATCACGCGCAAACTGTCCGCACTTTGCGCCGCAATCGCGTCGATAATATTCGCCACCGCAATCGGCACGTACATGCTGGCACTGAGCTGCAGCACACAAAAAAACACCGCCAAAAACGTCTTTAAATAGTGACCCTTGTAAATGAGCGCCACCCGCTTTAAAAACGACTCTTTTTTGGTCGGTGTCGTATACGCTTTTAAAAATTCGTCTTCGAGTTGCATCAATGTCTCTTCATCCAGCGACTCGATCTGATGGATTGGTCGGATACGTTTCATGCGGCACACACTCC
>CAYVDQ010000107.1:0-4971 GCA_964450615.1 uncultured Eubacteriales bacterium
TCAGCCGGTCGGGGTATTCCATCATCAGATGCACGTCAAAAAACATGTCCGAGATCGGGCGTAAGCGTGCAATCACCGGCGGGCCGAAGCTCAGGTTCGGAACAAAGACACCGTCCATCACATCCAGATGTACCATGTCAGCTCCGCTTTGTTTGACAAAGTTCATTTCCCGCTCCATGTGCGCGAAATCACACGTTAAGATAGAAGGAGATACCAGCATAACAGCCTCTTTTCCGCCCGTACGGGCACATCAATACATGATACATTCTACCTCATTTTTCGAAAAAGGTCAATATACTACCAAAAAGCACCTGACATCGTCGATGTCAGGTGCTTTTATCACGTTTTATTTTACGACCTTGACCTTAAAACCGTTGCCGATGCCGGCGGCGTTCGCGTCGTCGGTATCGACGTGCATTTCCAGACGGAAGGCTTTGTTGACACGCACCTGCACATCGTAGAAGGTGGTGCGGCGTTCGCCCTCAACCTCGACGGTGACATAGTCGCCGTCCCTTACGCCAAACGCGGTGCCGTCCTCCTCGCTCATGTGAATGTGACGGTTCGCGATGATGCAGCCCTCGGAGAGCGTGACAACGCCCTTGGGACCGATGATGGTGACGGGTGCGGAGCCGGCAATGTCGCCCGATTCGCGCACCGGCGGTTTGACCTTCAGCACAAACGAATCGGTGCGGGAGATCTCCACTTGTGAGGCTTTTCTTACGGGGCCGAGCACACGCACGTTCTCAATGGGGCGCATCGCAGGGCCGACGATGGTGAGCACTTCTTTGCAGGCGTATTGGCCGGGCTGGGACAGATCCTTTAAGGGGGTCAGCTCATAACCCTTGCCGAACAAAACCTCCACGTGTTCTTTGGAGAGATGAATGTGACGGTTGGACACCCCCACCGGCACGGTATTATCCGCCTCTCTGGCGGTGCCGACCTCCGCGATCACGCGGCTGACGATTTCAGAAACTAATGACGCATCGTATGCCATTGAAACTCTCTCCTTATCAGATGATGCGGAAGCTGTCCGCCATCACGCAGCGGCGCTGACGCGTAAAGCTGCGTGCCGAGGTGATACCCTCACCGGTGGGGCCGGCGATGGTGAAGGTGGTGTGACCCTCGCCGCCGAAGCCGATGCCCGCATAGGACGGGGCGTTCTTGACGAAAATGGTGGTTTCGACCGCTTTGGCAAAGCGGGACAGATGGTCGATGTTCTTGGAGTGCATATGCGCGGTGTGGCGGTTGCCGTGCTCCGCTTTGCACGCAAGCTCGATCGCTTCGTCAATGTTGTCCACGCGCACGATGGGCAAAATGGGCATCATCAATTCCTCTTGCACAAACGGATGATCGAAATCGGTCTCGCAAATGATGCAACGAATGTCTTTGCTGACGTTGATACCGATCTTGGCAAGCAACACGTCCGCATCACGGCCGACGCAGTCACGGTTGACGATCAATTTGGTTTTGCCGTTCTTATCGGTCTTGTTGACTAACACGATGTCGGCAAGCTGTTTTGCCTGGTTGGCATTGATCTGGTATGCGCCGTTGCGTAGCATGACCGAGATCAACTCATCGGCGATGTTGCGGAATGCGAACACTTCTTTTTCTGCGATGCAGGGCAGGTTGTTGTCGAAGGTGCAGCCGTCCAGAATGTCTTTTCCGGCTTTGGTAATGTCGGCAGTGTCGTCCACGATGACCGGCGGGTTGCCCGCGCCTGCGCCGATTGCCTTTTTACCGGAGGACAGCACGGCGCGTACAACGCCGGGGCCGCCGGTGCAAACGAGCAAGCGGATGGACGGATGCGACTGCATGATCGCCGCGGATTCCATCGTGGGTTTTTTCATGGAGCAGACCAATACGTCAGGGCCTCCTGCCGCCTTACAAGCGCGGTTGACGAGGTCAACCGCATAGTTGGAGGTCGCGATAGCGTTGGGGTGGGGGTTGAACACTACGCCGTTACCCGCTGCGATCATACCGATGCTGTTGCAGATGACCGTTTCACTGGGATTGGTGCTGGGGGTGATCGCGCCGACAACGCCGAACGGCGCCATCTCAACCAGCGTCAGACCGTTGTCGCCGGTCTTGGCGGCCGACACGATATCCTCAGTGCCGGGCGTTTTGTCCGCCACCAGGAGGTGCTTCGCGCGCTTGTGGTCCACGCGGCCCATACCGGTCTCCGCAACACCCAGTTCCGCCATGATCGGTGCTTCCTCGCGGGTGAGCTTGCGGATCTCGGTGATGATCTTTTCGCGCTCTTCCACGCTCATGGAACGAATGGCGCGATAGCCGGCTTCTGCCGCCTTGATCGCTTCGTTCATATCCTCGTAAACACCGATCAGCTTACGACCGCCGTATTGGGTGGAATCCCACGATGCGGCGGGGGTAGTTTGAATGCGGTTCAGTACTTGGCTGACAACCTGACGGATTTCGGATTCGGAAATTGTTGTTGCCATCTTGCTCACTCCTTATAGAACTTCATAGTAATTTGTCTTTCATCAATAGACCAGTTCAACGTCCTTGTTTCTTAGATATTCCACCCAACGGTCAGAGGGTTTTTCATCGGTTACTACGGTGTCGATCTCATTCACGTCGCACACCTTGACAAACGATTTTTTATCGAATTTTGTGCCGTCGATCGCAAGCACCTTGCGGTTGGCGGCGGAGAAAATCGCTTGTTTGATCTGAGAATCCTTTTCGTTGGAATCGGTGATGCCCATCGACATATCGATGCCTTTGGAGGAACACACCGCCAGATCAACGTGGAAGCCACGGATCATTTTTTCTGCCGTGGTGCCGACCATTGCGAGCGCCCCTTCTTTCAGAGCGCCGCCGGTGGAGAGAACGTTCCAACCTTCTTTGTCGGCAAGTTCCAAAAGGATCTCAACAGAGTTGGTAATCAGGGTAATGTTTTTGCGGGATTTGATGTATTTGGTTACGAAAATAGCGGTAGAACTGGCATCCAACATGATATAGTCGCCGTCGTGGATCATGTCGCCGATCTTTTGAGCGATACGCTGTTTGCGGTCCACGTTGGCGCGCTTGCGAACACTGAAAGGCAGGTCGGTGTTCATGGTTTGGGTTGCCACCGCACCGCCGTACGTCTTTTTCGCCAAGCCGTCCTTGTCCAGTTTTTCCAGATCGCGGCGAATGGTTTCTTCCGTCACACCGAAGTCACGGCTCAGGTCCGCAACAATGACTTTTCCATCTTGTGCTAATTTCGAAAGAATGACATTCCGCCGTTCAATTGCGAGCATCGCCATGACCTCCTTTTCTTCAGAGTTTATCGCGCGGTTTTACAGAATACTGCGCCACATTTTCTCGTCGGGGTGGGGGATGATCGCGCTGTCGAGGTACATGCCTGCGTCGCCGGCACCCTTTTGTGCATTGTTGATCGCAGCTTGTACGGCGGCGATCTCGCCGGTCAAGAGCAGATACGACTTGCCGCACATACCGCGTGCGAGGCGAAGCTCTACCAAGTCAACCTGAGCGGTTTTGGCGGCGACATCCGCGGCGACGATGGCTGCGGCGGCCGTGAAGGTTTCCAAAACACCGAGCGCGTTCGGGTTGCCGATATCGGTTGATCCGTACAAAGCGCTGAAGATGGATTCGTGCGGATTGCCGAGTACGAAGCTGTCGATAAGGGAATCGGGATAGTGCGTTGATGAGGCATCTACCGCCGCTTTGACAGCACTCAGATCACCGCTGATGATCACCATGTATTTGCCGGGGCAGACAGCGCCGGCTTGTAAAATATCAACTTCCGAGGTCTTGACCATCCGATCCGCCGCCATCATACCGGAGGATACGGTTTTATATTCTACCATGCCGATTGCTTTTTTCATTATGCATCCTCCTTCGTTAACGTGATGAGCGAGTCGGTAACGGATTTGACCGTTGCCGTGATCGGCGCGTGAATGTTGACGCTGAGTGCGTTTTCCGCTGCCGTGGCGATCACCTGGCCGGCGGTCACCTTGTCACCTGCGGCAACCACCGCTTTAGCGGGGGCGCCGATATGCTGTGACAGCAGTACGCGGAGCTCTTTGCCAGACGGTACGGCATCGGATAACGGTGCCGGTTTGTCGTAGGCGGTCAGTTTCAGCCGCGCCATCAGGCGGTTCATCGGTACGCGGCGGTAGTCGCGTGCGGGATTGACCGGCCGGACTTCCGGCACCGGCGGTTTTACGCCGTTTTGCCGAAGACCGCTTTTGCAGGCGGCGAGCAGGGTGCGGGGAGCGAGTCCCTGGTTGCAGGAATACAGCTCACACAGACCGCAGCCGACACAATAAAACGAGTTGAGATAGGGGGTTGCGTCGTTGGTGATACCGTTCGACGCGTACAGCATAAACTTGTGGGGTTCGATCGGATGTCCCAGCATATGACGGGGGCACAGGTCGGTGCAGTAGTTGCACTGGCAACACGCCGCCATGGCGCGCTTCATATCCACAAAGGGTTTCGCTTGTTTTTTCTCGATCAGCAGGTGATCGTCCGGCAAGACCAGAACGGCGTTTGTGGTTCTGGTGACCGGCTCGTAGCTGCTACCGATGCGGCCCATCATCGGACCGCCCATCAGGTACGCGGGATGCGGTGTCGTGACACCGCCGGAAAGCGCCAGCAGCTCGCTGATCGCCGTGCCGATCGGCACTTTGTAGGTAGCGGGGGAGGCGACTTCGCCCGCTACGGTCACGTACTTGTGTGTGACCGGTTTGCCGCCGAGCAGGTTAGCTACGTTTAAGATGGTCTCCACGTTGAAGACCGTCACGCCGACCGCAATGGGAAGTCCTCCTGCGGGTACAACGCGTCCGGTAGCCTCGTAGATGAGTACCACCTCGTCACCGGCAGGGTATACCGCCGGCAGACGGCAAATCGACATATTTGAATAAGCGGCCATATGCTGTTCAACGGCTTCAATGGTTTGCTTATAATGCTTCTTGATGCCGAGAATCACCGATTTGGCGCCTATTGTTTTCG
>CAYVDQ010000108.1:0-4938 GCA_964450615.1 uncultured Eubacteriales bacterium
AAAACCTCCCCTTGTCAGGGGAGGTGGATTTTGCGAAGCAAAAGACGGAGGGGTAGTCATCGTTCTCTCCCTCCGTCTGTGGCTAACGCCACAGCCACCTCCCTCGTCAGAGGGAGGCTTTTTACTATATTAGCGATGATGATTATTCGTGTATCCCGATGGCGCCCGCTAAACTGCCGCGCTGAGCGCCCGTGACGCGGTGCGACCAAAACACGTGAGGGTGGCATTTGGTGCACAGATCGGTTACCGTAATATGCGCAGGATCAATTCCCGCCTCGATCAGCGTGCGGCGGTTGACCTCCCACAGGTCGATAAGCGCTTTATCGTCACCGACAGGCATATAACAGCCCTCGTCATAGAACGACAGTTTCTGAAATTCCGTGATGACCGGTGCGTCCACCTCAAAACAGCACGGACCGATGGACGGCGCAATACCGACTAAAATATCCTCGCGCCGGCATCCGTAATCCGCACACATGCGCTCCACCGTGACGGCGCCGATCCCGGCCGCCGTGCCGCGCCAGCCCGCATGGGACGTCCCCACCACTTTCCGGACGGGGTCAACAAAAAAGAGCGGCACGCAATCCGCATACTGCGTGAACAGCACGACGTTCGGCTCGTCGGTCAACAGACCGTCAATATCCGCATAGCCGCGCTCGCGTGTGACACCGCGGCCCCGGTCCGCGGCTGTGGCATTGTAGATGACGGTGTGGTGCTCCTGCGCGGATACCACCGCATTTTCACTGCTCACCCCGATCGCCGTGCAAAAGCGATCGAAATTCGCGCGCACTGCCGCCGCATCGTCCCCGCGCGTGTAGCTTAAATTCATGCTTTCAAACGTGCCGGCGCTCACCCCGCCGAGGCGGGTGGAAAAGCCGTGCCGCACAAAGGAAACGTCATCAAAGGCGGGAAAGGTATAGTATACGACGCCGTTTTGTTCGTGTTCGGTCAACGTGTTACTGTGCAAGTGCATACTCTATCACCCATACAGAGTGTACCACAAAACAAGGACAGTTTGCAATCAAATTGCGAAAATCAGTTTGAGAAGTAAAAGGGTGATGACACCAGGCACCCCTGCCGCCGCGCACGCGACGCCCGACAGTAGATTGAGTCCCAGTGATACACCGGTAAACATCCCGGTCACGTTCACCGCCGCCAGCGCCGAGGCGCCCTGCAGGGCACTGCCGAGAAGACTGCGGATCGGTCGCCCCGTTTTGACGGCACCAATCAATACCGCAAGACCGACCCCTACTGCTAAACACCACAGAAAAATCGTTATACCCATGTTGTCCACCTCCGTTATTATGTATGTGGACGAGGGTGGAGATATGCCCCCGACTTCGAGGTGCGCGCTGTAGGGCGGGGGCTCGCTCCCGCCGTTGTGTTGGTTCGCACAATTTGACGGCAGGACCAAGGCCCTGCCCTACAATGTTGGTTTGGGTTCGTGCGGGGTAGGCAGTGAAAGATGCGGGGGCGCGTATTGCGCCCCCTCCCGACACGGACGGGGCAAGAATAAATCGAAATAAAAGCGCGTTGCCGTACGGCAACGCGCTTGGTTTGATTTTGGAACTTACGCACCCAAAAACTTGGTAACCAACATGCCCAGTACCACCAGTACGAAAAAGATGATGGCAAGGACCTTGGTCCATTTGGACAGGAACGCATCCAGCGTGCGGGCTCTGCGCTTATCCATAAAGTTCTCGGCGGCACCGGAGATCGCGCCCAGATTGGACTGGTTGCCCTCCTGCAATAAAATCACTGCAATGATAATCAGCGCAAACACGATGATAATCGCGCCGATGATATATTCCCAAACTGTCATGAGAATTCCTCCTAAATCCAAAGAAAACTAAAATGCATCTAATATAGTATCATACTCTTATGAAAAACGCAAGTAGAAATTTTTTTGATGTGTATCATGTATGTTTTTCGCATAAGGCGGGCAATCTAAACTCGGCGCAAATACACGTCCACTTGCGTTTGCCGTATTTGTCGCCTCGTTGCCGAACGGTGATCCGTTCGGCAACGATTTTTTATAACAACGTCATTTGCTCACCGACATCTTCGGCAAGGGGTGTTGCGCCCGCAGCGGGCAACGATTTCGTGCGATAACGCGCCGCTTTCACCGACATAGCTTCCTCAAACGGGACAACTTCGTTTAAACGGTGTTGTCCTTTGAGCGTCATTGCCTGCACACCCTGCGTATCGCGGGTGGTTTTGGGGGCGATAGCACCGGTATGCACGATAAGGCGTCTGCCGGAGGTGGAGATCAGCATGAATTCGCGGTCCTCCTCCACATGGAACATCGCAACAAGCGGCGATTTGACCGAATACGCGGCGATCAGCTTGCGGCGGTTCGTCTTAGTGGCATAGGATGCCATATCCACTTTCGCGACCTTGCCGTTTTCAAAGAAAAACAGCATATAACCGGTGTATTTTTCGGTGACAACCATGTGGGTTGCGTTTTCGCCGTCGTCAAAACCAAGCTTCGCGCCCACGAAATCACCCATCGCGCTCGCTTTGGTATCGCCGAAATCGGCGGCCTTGGACTTGTACACCGTGCCCGCATCGCTGAAAAAGAGAAGCTCCATGCGGTTGGTGGTTTCCACCGTTTGAGCGATACTGTCGCCCTCTTTGAGGCGGTGCTCGCCGCTCATGCGCAACGACTGCGGGGTGATCTTTTTGAAATACCCGCCCTTGGTGAAGAACAGCGTGCACGGATAATCGGGGACGAGTTCCTCCGCCGCCTGCTTTTCTTCTTTGAGATCAGCAGCATAAATCAGCGTCGTTTTGCGCGGCTGACCGTATTTTTTCGCAACCGCGCGCAACTCTTCGATGATGATGGTCTTGACGCGGCTGCGGCTGTTCAGGATCGCTTCGAGATCCGCAACCTCGGCTTCCAAACGCTCGACCTCGTCCAGACGCTTTAAGATATATTCACGGTTTAAGTGGCGCAGTTTGATTTCGGCAACGTATTCCGCCTGAATCTCATCGATACCAAAGCCGATCATCAGGTTCGGTACGACCTCGACTTCTTCGTCCGTATCGCGCACGATGCGCACGGCTTTATCAATGTCTAACAAAATTTTCTGGAGTCCGCGTAACAGATGCAGTTTTTCTTTTGCTTTATTGAGATCGTACACCACACGGCGGCGGACACATTCGATACGGAATGCCGTCCATTCTTCTAACAGCGCGCGCACACCCAGCACCTGCGGCACACCCGCGATGAGGACGTTAAAGTTACAACCGAACGAATCCTCAAGCGGAGTGGCGGCATAGAGTTTTGCCATCACCTTGTCGGGATCGGTGCCGCGTTTTAAGTCGATGGTAATCTTCAAACCGTTCAAGTCGGTTTCGTTACGGATATCATTGATCTCGCGGACTTTTCCCGCCTTGACGAGCTCGGTCACCTTGGACACGATGGCTTCCACCGTGGTGGAATACGGAATTTGTGTCACGTCGATGCAGTTGTTGGATTTATCGTAGTTGTACACCGCGCGCACACGGATACTGCCGCGGCCGGTATCGTATATCTTCTCAAGCTCATCGCGGTTGTAGATAAGTTGCCCCCCGCTCGGAAAATCGGGTGCTTGCAGGGTGGAGAGAATATCGTGTTCGGAATCTTTCATGAGCGCGATCGCGGTCTCGCATACTTCCGCCAAATTGAACGAGCAAATGTTGCTCGCCATGCCCACCGCGATACCGAGGTTATTATTCACCAAAACGGACGGGAACGTGACGGGGAGCAGCGACGGCTCTTTCATCGTGTTATCGTAGTTATCGACAAAATCCACCGTTTCTTTATCAATATCGCGGAACAACTCCCCCGCGATCGGGGCGAGCTTTGCCTCGGTATAACGCGAGGCGGCGCATTCGATGTCCGACGAATACGCTTTACCGAAGTTACCCTTGGACTCCACAAACGGGTGCAAGAGCGACTCGTTACCGCGGGAGAGACGCACCATCGTATCGTAGATGGCGGCGTCGCCGTGGGGGTTGAGTTTCATTGTTTGACCCGCGATGTTGGCGGACTTGGTCAGTTTTCCGTTCAAAAGCCCCATCTTGTACATCGTGTACAACAGTTTACGGTGCGACGGTTTGAAGCCGTCGATCTCCGGAATGGCGCGGGACATAATGACACTCATGGTGTACGGCATATAGTTTTCCATCAAGGTGTCGGTAATGGCTTGCTGTTCCACCTCGCCCGCGCCCGCAATGTGTGCGTTTTGCGGCAAGGCATCCAGGGTTTGTTCGGGTTCTTTTTTCTTTTTTGCCATAATTTACGTCCCTCCTCTCATTCCAGATCCAACATATCAAGATATTCCGCGCCGTGCTCCGCAATCATGCGTTTACGGCCGTCCAAATCGTCACCGAGCAGTACGTCAAACAGCTCGGCGGTCTTCTCGACGTCGCAGGGGTTGACCTTGATGAGTCGGCGCGTCGGCGGGTTCATGGTGGTCAGCGACATCATTGCCGCCTCGTTTTCACCAAGTCCCTTGGAACGTTGAATATCGTATTTCGCATCGCCGATCTCCGCTAAGATCTCCGCCTTTTCGCGATCGTTATATGCAAAATAGGTGTCCGTCTTGGTCGTGATTTCGTATAGCGGGGTTTCCGCAATATACACGTACCCCTGCTCGATCAGCGTGGGGGTCAACCGATACAGCATCGCCAAGATCAGCGTGCGGATCTGGAAGCCGTCCACGTCGGCATCGGTACAGATAATGATCTTGGAAAAGCGCAGTGCCGACAGGTCGAAGGTCGCCAAATTCTTGTTGGATTTGGATTTGACCTCCACACCGCAGCCCATGACCTTTAAGAGATTGACGATGATCTCGCTCTTGAAGATCTTGTCAAATTCCGCTTTTAAACAGTTGAGGATCTTACCGCGGACGGGAATGACCGCCTGAAATTCCGAGTTGCGCGCCTGAATAC
>CAYVDQ010000109.1:0-4894 GCA_964450615.1 uncultured Eubacteriales bacterium
ACAGTGTATCCCGCGGCAGGAAGCGCCAACTCGGCGATCGAAGTCACCCCTGCCCAGCTGGAAGAATATACCGGCGGTATTTGGGTAGACGTGTGCAAACTACGCGAAGAAGTGATGTAATTGAAAATTTACTACGATTTTCATATTCATTCCTGTCTGTCTCCCTGCGGTGACGACGAAATGACACCCAATAACCTCGTCAACATGGCACAGCTTGCGGGGCTCTCTGCGATTGCGCTCACCGACCATAACACCTGCGGCAACTGCGCGGCGGCGGCCGCGGTCGCCAAAGAACTTGGCCTCACCTTTTTGGCGGGCATGGAGCTGTGTGTCGCCGAGGAAGCACACATTGTGTGTCTGTTCCCCACCGTGGAGGCCGCACAGCAATTTGAAGCGCAGATCCGCCCCACGTTGCCGCCGATCAAAAACCGACCGGACATTTTCGGTGAACAGATTCTGTGTGACGCAGAGGATCGTCAAATAGGCACGCAGGAAATTCTGCTCACGACCGCCTCCTCGATCAGTGTAGACGGTGTTGCGGCGCTCGCCCGTTCGTTCGGCGGTACGGCATTTCCCGCTCACATTGACCGTCCGTCGTACAGCGTCACCGCCGCGCTCGGTGATCTGCCGCCGCTCGGCTTTATGGCGATTGAGATCACCAAAAACGGCAACGTGAAGGACCTTTGTTCCCGCTATCCCGAAATCGTCGGAAAACCGCTTTTACAAAACTCCGATGCCCACCGCTTGGAGGATATTCAGGATGCCGGTCCGTCTCTCGACCTGCCGGACAACTCACCCGAAACCATCATCGCCGCCTTAAACGGCGAGATCCCGTGTCCCTATGAACGATAGCAAAAAGCGCTTGCGGAAATGAAGTGATCCGCAAGCGCTTTTTCATGTCATTTGTCAGATTCTCGCCACGCCGGTCTCGCGAGCAGCTTGTGCCACACGCTCCGCGACCGTCTTGCCGATGCGCTCGTCAAACGCAAACGGCATGATATACTCTTCGTTCAGCTCCTCGTCGGAAACGAGCGATGCGATCGCCAGCGAAGCCGCCATCTGCATCTCCTCGTTAATATCCGAAGCACGCACGTCCAGCGCACCGCGGAAAATACCGGGGAACGCCATCACGTTGTTGATCTGATTCGGGAAATCCGAACGACCGGTACCCACCACGCGGGCGCCTGCGGCTTTTGCCTTGTCGGGCATGATCTCCGGCACGGGATTCGCCATCGGGAACACGATCGCATCCGTGTTCATGGATTTGATCATCTCTTCCGATACACAATTCGGCGCCGAAACACCGATAAACACGTCAGCACCCTTCATGGCATCCGCAAGCGTACCGGTCATCTTCTCACGGTTGGTAACAAGGCTCATCTCAGCTTGCGCCGGATTGAGCTGCTCGTCGCCCTCGCACAAAATACCGAAACGATCGCACATGGTCAGGTTCTTCACACCCAGTTTGAGCAGATGCTTGCCGATCGCAATACCGGCGGAGCCGGCACCGTTGATGACACAACGGACCTCGCCGATCTCTTTTTTGGTCAGGCGCAACGCGTTAAGCAGTGCGGCTCCTACCACGACCGCCGTACCGTGCTGATCGTCATGGAACACCGGAATATCGCACAATTCTTTCAAACGGCGCTCGATCTCAAAGCAGCGCGGTGCCGCAATATCTTCCAGATTGATACCGCCGAAACTGCCGGACAGCAAATAGATGGTGCGCACCAATTCGTCAACGTCCTTAGTGCGCAGGCAAAGCGGGAACGCATCCACGTCGGCGAACTCCTTGAACAGGACGCATTTGCCTTCCATAACCGGCATACCCGCCTCGGGACCGATGTCGCCGAGACCCAAAACAGCCGTACCGTCGGTAATGACCGCCACCATATTCCAGCGGCGGGTCAGTTCGAACGATTTGTTATAATCCTTATTGATGGCAAGACACGGCTCCGCAACACCCGGGGTGTATGCAATTGAGAGCTGCTCACGGTTTGTCACCGGTGTACGCGAAACGACCTCGATCTTGCCTTTCCATTCATAGTGCTGCTGCAATGCTTTTTCCTTAATATCCATGATGCCCTCTCCTTTATTTGTATGAACTGCTCGCGGCGTTCTCAAACTTGACGTCGCCCAAATATTTCACCGGATCCAAGCCGACGTACTGGCACATATCAAACATTTCCGCCACCGTATTGATGTTGACCGCAATGCCGTTTTGCAGACGATCCGCTTTGGCAATGATCTCTTTTTCGCCGTGCGTGTAGATGCGGGTCGCGCCCTCAGATTTCGGGGATTCACGCAACTCTTGCAGGAAAGTGGACAAATGTTCCTTAATATCGCCGACATCGCCGAAGATCTTGGGATCAATCACGATAAAGCCGTGGCAGGTGCCGCCCTTGCCGCCGATGTGGGTGTGGTTGGAGGTAAGACCCATCGACAGAATCGAGCAGAAGATCTCGCAGAACATGCCGTAACCGTAACCCTTGTGACTGCCGGACTGTTCGGTTTCGCCTCCCAACGGCATGATGCCGCCGCCGTTTTTCGCCACGATGTTGGCAAGAACGTCCTTCGCATCGGTCGAGCCTTTGCCGTTCGCGTTCAGCGCCCAACCCTCCGGCAACGGTTTGCCGAGCTTGTTATAGATTTCCAGCTTGCCGCGCGTGACGACCGTCGTCGAAGCATCAAAAAAGAAGTCGTACGGCTCGGCGGGCATCGCAATGGCGATCGGGTTACTGCCGAGCATCGCCAGTCGACCGAAGGTCGGCACCATGATCGCCTCGCTGTTGGTCATGGCCATGCCGATCAAACCGGCATCACACGCCATTTTGGCATAGTATCCGGCAATGCCGAAATGATTGGAGTTGCGGACCGTCACGATCGCAATACCGCTGGTCTTTGCCTTTTCGATCGCAGTGCTCATTGCCTTGTGAGCAATCAGCTGACCCATGCCGTCGTGACCCTCAATGACCGCCGAAACGGGGGTCTCAAACACAACCTCCGGCTCAGCCTCCACCTTGATAAGACCTTTTTCAATGCCTTTGTGATACCGCGCCAAACGCTGCATACCGTGCGATTCAATACCGTACAGATCGGATAACAGCAACACATCGGTAATGATCGCGCTTTGCTCTTTGGTAAACCCGAAACTGCCGAAACAATCCTCGCAAAACGTTTTCAGCTGATCGTATGAATAGGTTAAGTAAGTTGACGCCATAACAATCGCTCTCCTTTGATGCAAATTCTTCCAATATCATTGTACCACACAAGTATATGCGTAAACAAGACACAATCTGTCCTTTTTTTGCACTTTTTGCTCATGTCTCCCTCTGTTTTAATTGGAATCAACAAACAAACGAGCAGGCTAAAGCCTGCTCGTTTGTTTGTTATTGTTTCGTTGCCCCGGTCGCGGCCGCGGTTGTCGATTCGGTTGCAGTTGTCTTACCCGCTTCCGTATTCACCACCGGCAGATAGGTGCTGCTTTGCAGCAGTTTGATCGCCGCCTGCAGTTGCGTATCTTCCTCGTCTGTCAGCAAATCGAAATAGACCTGTTTATCGTACGCCAGATCCGCCGTTTGATCGGGCATTAACCCGACATCCTTCCAGGACTCGCCGCTTTGAATGCGGTACAGCACACCGGTGGAGAGCCGCACGGCACCTTTATCCGATTGGATGGTAGCATATTCCTGCACAACCGCTTTTCCCTGGGTTGAGGTGCCAACTAAACGCGTTTTGGACAGATCCTGCAACACGCCGGCAAACAATTCCGCCTCACCCACCGTGTTGCCGTTGATGAGCGTCACGGACGGCGCCGTCATCTCATACGTGTCGGTGGCACTGAGGGTCTGCATTCCGTCTTTCTTTTCGCAATCCACATACGGGCCGCGCGGCAGCAGGTAATCCAAGATCTCTTCTGCGGCGGATATCTGCCCGCCCGCGTTGTTGCGCACGTCAAACAGAAAATACGTAGCCCCGTTTTGCGTCAATTCATTGTATACGTTCTTAAACTGCAACGGCGTGAGATTGTTAAACTCCGCAATGCGGATATACCCAACGGTATCGTTGATCAGGCGTCCCGAAACGCTCACCGCCGTATAGGTGTTGGCAGAAAGCTCCACCGCGGTGGAAGCGCCGTTCTGCTGAAAGGTGAGGATCAGCTTTTCGGACGAGTTGATCTTCGATTGCGCCAACTCGTAGGAGGCGCCGGTAACCGTTTCACCGTCAATCGCGGTCAAAACCGTCCCCTTTTCAATGCCGGACAAAGCCGCCGGCGAATTTTCATCTACCGACGAAACGATCAACTCCGTACCCTTGGCAGTAACCGTCAACCCAAAACCGGTACGGTTACCCGCTAAGCGGCTTTGCACCTGCTGATATTCCGTTGCGGACAAGTAGGCGGCATACGGATCCTCCAAGCCGTCAATATATCCGTTTGCCAACGCGGCACGCAGCTTTTCCTCGTCAATGGTATAACCCTTGCGCGCGGCAGAATCGATCTCGTCAATATAATCGTACATCGCCTGACGTTGGCCGACGTCGCTGACAAGAGAGCTGAAATGCCGCATGGCGAGCACCATAGTTGCGGAAATCGTCAGCGCAACCGCCAACAACACCACCGCAATCGTGACACCGAGCGATATCTTTTTGTTCATACTCTCTCACCTCTTCCCAAATTGTTATGACGGCACGACCACATAGCCCTTGCCGATCGGATCAACGTGGACGTTGTTCTCGCGCACTTCAAAATGCAGATGTGCACCGTACGAGTTACCGGTATTACCGATAACGCCGATCTGTGTCACACCGCCGGTCACATACTGACCGACCGTGACGCTCGGTGTGTAACGCATATGCGCATACAAGGTCACGATACGAACACCGTTGGCATCCA
>CAYVDQ010000110.1:0-4873 GCA_964450615.1 uncultured Eubacteriales bacterium
TTTTTGCCGCTGTGCATATATTGGTTACCCACCGCACCGGCAAGACAACCGACCGCTAAGCCTATGCCCATACCCCTCATAAATCTCATCAGATTCTTTGACACAGTTACCACTCCTTTTCTGTCATTAGGGTATCCGTTGTCCAACAAAATTTACAAGGGATTTTTTAACAAAAAAGGTTCTGCAGATAATGCAGAACCTTTTGATAGGTTATTCACTTTGGGCTTGTTTCATTTCAACAAACTTCTCAATCAATTCCACCGCATTGTCATAACCGACGGTGCTGGTGTTGATACACAGATCATAGGTACCGGCGACACCCCATTTTTTACCGGAATAGAAATTGTAATAACTCGCGCGACGTTTATCGCTTTTCGTAATACGATTTTTCGCTTCCGGCAACGTAATGTGATCGTATTCCGCAACGCGCTCCATGCGGTCGTTAAGATCGGCATGCACGAATACGCTCACAAGGCCTTCGTTCTTTTCCAACACATAATCGGCACAACGCCCCACGACCACACAAGAACTTTTTTCCGCCAGTGAGCGAATCGCATCAAACTGCGCCTGAAACACCTGCTGATTGACCGGCAACGAATAATTGACAACGCCGCCACCCATCGAATAGGCACCTGTCGACAACGAATACAGCAAGCTGTTCGTAGGCTTTTCATCAAAATAATGCAGAACCTCTTCGGACAAGCCGCTTTCCTGCGCAGCGTGTGTGATCAATTCCTTATCATACAGCGGAATGTTCAGCCGTTTTGCCAGGCGGCGACCGATCTCATGGCCGCCGCTTCCGAACTGACGGGCAATGGTAATGATAACGTTTTTGCTCATAGGTCACACTCCTTAATATCTGGCCAAATACCGATCAAGTTCCCACTGTGTGACGCGCACCTTGTACTCGTCCCATTCTTCCGATTTGTGTTTCACGTAACGGGTAAAGATATGCTCGCCCAAGGTATCGCGGATCAGTCGATCCGCTTTCATCGCACGAACTGCCTCTTTCAAGTTTGAAGGCAAATGCGCAATGCCCAACTGCTCGCGCTCGTCCTCGTCGATCTCAAACAGATTTTCCTCAACAGCCGGCGGCGGTGTTAATTCACGGCGGATGCCGTCAAGACCTGCTGCCAAGCACAGGGCCAACGCGAGATACGGGTTTGCCGACGGATCGGGATTACGCAATTCCAAGCGCGTGGCCATACCGCGGGAAGCGGGTACACGCACAAGAGGGCTGCGGTTGCTTGCTGACCACGCGACATATACCGGTGCCTCATAACCGGACACTAAGCGTTTATAGGAGTTTACAAGCGGATTGGTGACAGCGCTCATACCGCGCACATGCTCCAAAATACCCGCGATGAATTGATGCGCGGTCTTGCTGAGTCCCATCGCACCATTGGGATCGTAAAACACGTTTTTACCGTCTTTTATTAACGACATATTGACGTGCATACCGTTGCCCGCCTTACCGAAAACCGGTTTAGGCATAAAAGTGGCATACATGTTGTGACGGTGGGCAATGGTTTTCACCGCCAGCTTAAAGGTCACAATGTTATCTGCCGCACGGAGCGCATCGGTATACTTGAAATCAATCTCATGCTGACCGTTGGCACACTCGTGATGGGAGGCTTCGATCTCATATCCCATATCCTCAAGTGTTAGACACATATCGCGCCGCGCCGCCTCGCCGAGATCGGTGGGACCCAGTTCAAAATAGGCGCCGCGATCCTTGCTGCGGGTGGTGGGATACCCGTTCTCATCGTTATCGAACAGGAAAAACTCACACTCCGGTCCCACGTTAAACGCCGAGAAACCCATGTCCTCCGCTTGCTTCAGCACACGCTTGAGCAAGCCGCGGGGATCGCCCTCAAACGGTGTGCCGTCCGGCTTATACACGTCGCAGATCAAACGAGCGACCTTGCCCTCGTTTTCTTCATACCACGGGAAGATCAAAAAACTGTCATAGTCGGGATATAAGTACATGTCCGATTCCTCGATACGCACAAATCCCTCAATGGAAGAACCGTCAAACATGCACTGATTATTCAGTGCCTTCTGCAACTGACTTGCCGTGATCGCCACATTTTTAAACGCGCCGAAAATATCGGTAAATTGCAGACGGATAAACCGTACGTTTTCTTCTTCAACGATACGGACGATATCCGCTGCTGTATATTTACTCATATAATAACCCTTCTTTCCTATCTGTATTATGTCATTTCAAGCGGCGTCTTGTCAATATATTTTTGGTATATTTATATGCCGGCCGCACGATACTAACGCAAAAGGAGGAATCCCCATGCCGAAAAAAGATAAACGCCCGACACGCATTTACCCCGACAGCCGCATCTGTACACAACAACCTGTCAACCGTGTTACAGAATCCCCTGCCAAGCCAGCAGAATCAAAATCAGTGTCGCCAGAAGCGCCAGACCGATCACCCACACACTGATTCCGATCTTGCGGTTGCATACATTCGCGGCTTGCGGCACCAAATGTGCCTTACGCAGTGTGGTAACAACGGTTTTATACAACAACACGGTGAGCACCGCGTTGAGCGAGGCTTTGAGCAGGTTAAACGGCAAGAACGCCGGCAACAACAACTCGACAACCGCCTGACGCGGCATATTCATATAAAGCGGCGTAATCAACCAGTTCCACAGCAGCATTCCCGCCGTCATCAGCAAGGCACCGCACACGAGTCCCAACACCGCGCTTTTCAAATTGCGCCGGCGCTGATACAGCACCGCCGACGGCAAAAGGAACAGCACCGAAGACAGCACGTTCATCAGCAGTCCGATCGCACCGGTATCGCTCACCGTCACCAGTTCGAGCAGCGCCACCACGACCGCCGTTACGATGGCGGGCAGCGGCCCGTACAGCATACCGCAAATCGCTAAAACGCAATCTTTCGGCTCGTATTTCAAAAACAACACGACCGGTATGCGGAACAGCGCCACACCGGCATATGCCAAAGCCGCCATTAATGACAACACCACCAATTGTTTTGTGTCAATTTGTTTCAGTTTGTTCATCCGGTATCCCTCACGATCTAAAAAGCGCCCCACAGATGGTATCTGTGGGGCGCTTGATTTTTACCATACTATCTTCTTTCATCCGGACTATACCGTCGGCTTTGGAATCTCACCAAATCAACGCAAACGCGCTCGCGGGCTGTACCATATCACAATGGCTCACCGCCGGTGGGGAATTTCGCCCCGCCCCGAAGACTATTGATTTTTCTCTATTATATGCCTATCTGCCGTTCCCGTCAAGCAGGAAGTACGAAAGAGGCAACACCGAAATAGACCAGCAACGAAATGGCGTCCACGATGGTGGTGATAAACGGACTCGCCATCACCGCAGGGTCAAAGCCGACACGTTTGGCAAGCAACGGTAGCGAGCATCCCACCAGTTTGGCGATGAGCACCGTGATAAACAGTGCAACACACACCACCGCCGCCTCGGGCAGCGTGACCGCCATCCCCAACATCCAGCGATCCACCGCCAAGATTTTAAGAAAAGTCGCCGCCGCCAGAACGACACCGCACAACAGTGCAACGCGGCATTCCTTCCACAACACACGGAAAATATCACCGAGCCGAATATCGTCAAGTGCCAAAGAGCGAATGACCGTGACTGAGGATTGGCTGCCACTGTTACCGCCGGTGCCCATCAACATTGGGATAAATGCCGTCAGCGCCATCGAAACCGCCAAAGCGGATTCAAATGCCGTGATAATCATACCGGTAAAGGTCGCCGATACCATTAAGAGCAGCAACCACGGGATACGGTTGCGGAACAGTTCCCACACACCGGTGCGCAGATATGGCTTATCCGTCGGAATGATGGCTGCCATTTTCTCAATATCCTCGGTGGTTTCCTGCCGCATAATATCCACGACGTCGTCCACCGTGATGATACCGACCAAACGATTTTCACTGTCCACAACCGGCAACGCGATCAAGTCATAGCGAGCAAAAAGGTCCGCCACCTGTTCTTGATCCTCGGTAGTTACCACCGAGATCACGTGGGCATCCATCAGATCGCCCACGTGATCGTCTTCGCGCGCCAACAACAATTCACGCGCGGTCAATGCACCTTGCAAATGACGGTCGTTGTCTATCACATAGCAAGTATAAATGGTTTCTTTGTTCGGACCGTGCACCCGAATATAGCGCAATGCCGCCGCAACCGTCATATCGGCCTTGAGATCCACGAACTCGGTCGTCAGCACACTGCCGGCACTATTCTCCGGATACCGCAAGATCTGATTGAGTGCTCGCCGATCCTCCGGCGAGGATACTTTCAGTAAACGCTTGACCACGCTTGCCGGCATTTCTTCGAGCAGATCTGCCGTATCGTCCAAATACAGTTCTTCCAGCATCGCCGCCAGTTCACGATCGGTGAACGCGTGAATGAGCACCTCTTGCGTGTCCGGTTCCATGTACGCGAACGCCTCCGCCGCAAGCGCTTTCGGCAACAAACGATATAGCGTTGGTTGCTGTGCGCTCGGCAGTTCCTCAAACAATTCAGCAACATCGACGGCATTTTGCTCGTTCAACCACGCGCGTATCGCAGAAAACTGCCGTTCATCCAGCCACCGCACCAACTTTTCCCGATCGTTTTCCCAATTATTGATCATATAAAAACCTCCCGTCCGTTTCCGGCGGGAGGTTTCGAGCGCACGCAAAAACGCAGGGATACCTTATCCCTGTTTGCAAACACTATGAACCGCCGACACCGGCATCTGATTGTTACACTGTCGAGGGTCGCCCGTATCCATAGCATTCACTGTCCTTTCCGTTTTTATAACCACAACTGACGCACTCGAACCCGCCTCAAACGGCGGATTTTCGGCGCTTTG
>CAYVDQ010000111.1:0-4851 GCA_964450615.1 uncultured Eubacteriales bacterium
CGTCGGCGGTGAGCAGTGTCTGATAGCCGTCCGGTAACCGCTCGATGAAATCGTGCGCGTTGGCGAGTTTAGCCGCGGCGTAGACTTCTTCGTCGGTGGCATCGAGCTTGCCGTAACGGATGTTGTCCATCACGGTACCCGTGAACAGGTTCACGTCCTGCAACACCACACCGAGCGAGCGGCGCAGATCGCTTTTGCGGATCTTATTGATGTTGATGCCGTCGTAGCGGATCTTGCCGTCCGCAATATCGTAAAAGCGGTTAATGAGGTTGGTGATGGTGGTCTTACCCGCACCCGTGGCACCGACAAACGCGACCTTTTGTCCTGGCTTTGCGTACAACGACACATCGTGCAGCACCTGCTTTTCGGGGATGTAGCCGAAATCCACGTGATCCAAGGTAACGTCGCCTTTTACGGGGGTGTAGGTGAGCGTGCCGTCTTCATGCGGATGGCGCCATGCCCACTCACCGGTGCGCTCGGAACATTCGGCGAGCGCGCCGTTTTCGGTTTTGACGTTCACGAGCGTGACGTAGCCGTTATCCTGCTCGGGTTCTTCGTCCATGAGAGCAAAGATGCGTTTGGCACCCGCGAGCGACATGATGACGGTGTTGATCTGCTGGGTGATCTGGTTGATCGGCATCGAGAAGTTTTTACTTAAAATGAGGAACGACGCGATGGCGCCCAGCGTGATACCGCCGATGCCGAAGCCGGCGAGCGTGCCGCCGACCGCCGCGATCAGCACGTATTGCAGGTGACCCATGTTGTTGGTGATGGGGCCCATGATGTTGGCGAATTTGTTTGCCTCAGTGGCGTTGTAGCACAATTCGTCGTTGAGTTTATCAAAATCTTTCTTGGCGAGTTCCTCGTGGCAGAATACCTTGACGACCTTTTGGCCCTGGATCATTTCCTCGATATAACCGTTGGTAGCACCCACCGATTGCTGTTGCTTGACAAAGAATTTGCCCGAACGCGCGGCGACGCTCTTGGATACCGTGACGGTGAGTGAGGTGAACAGCACCACGAACAGCGCGAGTTGCCAGCTGGTGGTGACCATGGCGACAAACACCGAAACGACGGTGATGATCGAGTTGATCGCCTGCGGGATGCTCTGCGAAATGGTCTGACGCAGGGTATCGGTATCGTTGGTGTAGCAGCTCATAATATCGCCGTTTGTGTGGGTGTCGAAATACCGCACCGGCAACGTTTGCATATGCGCGAACAGGTCGTCGCGGATGCGTTTCATCACACCCTGCGACACCGAGACCATGATGAGGTTATACGTCAGCGTCGACACGATGCCGAGCAGATAAAAGCCTGCGACCTTTAAGATCGCTAAAAACAGCTCGTCAAACAGATCGACGCCGTCGGTGACCATCGGGGCGATGTAGTCGTCGATGAGGGTTTGCAGGAATAAGGAGCCCTGCACGTTCGCGATCGCGCTGATGGCGATGCAGAGTACCACAAAGAGGAACGGGACAAGATTCGGCAGGAACACGACCTTTAAAAGCCGCACCGCCGCGCTTTTATCAAGCTTCGGTCGGGGACCCATCGGACCGCGGTTGCCGGGACTGCGGGGCATCGTGGATTGTCTGACAGGTGCGCTCATTGTTCCTTGCCCCCTTTCTGTTGTGAACGGTACACGCTTTGATAGATCTCACTGGTTTTCAGCAACTCCTCGTGCGTGCCGACCGCGCTGATCGTGCCGCCGTCCAGCACGATGATCTTGTCGGCATCCTGCACCGAGGCGATGCGCTGGGCGATGATGAGTTTTGTGGTATCCGGAATTTCCTCGCGGAATGCCTTGCGAATCAGCGCATCGGTGCGGGTATCCACCGCACTGGTGGAGTCGTCCAAAATCAGAATTTTAGGTTTCTTTAAGAGGGCGCGGGCGATACACAGACGCTGTTTCTGACCGCCCGATACGTTTGCGCCGCCCTGCTCGATGAGGGTGTCGTAGCCGTCGGGGAAGCTTATCACGAAATCGTGCGCTTGGGCGAGTTTACACGCGTTGACAAGTTCTTCGTCGGTCGCGATCTCGTTACCCCAACGCAGGTTTTCCTTGACCGTGCCGGAGAACAGCACGTTCTTTTGCAGTACCATGGCAACGTTGTTGCGCAGGGTGTTGAGATCATACTCGCGCACGTCCACGCCGCCGACCGACAGCGACCCGCTGCTTACGTCGTACAGACGCGGGATGAGTTGCACGAGCGTGGATTTGGAACTGCCGGTACCGCCGATGATACCCACCGTTTCACCCGAGCGGACGTGCAGGTCGATGTTGGAAAGCGCGGGACGGCTGTCCACACCGCCATAGCGGAACGTGACGTTTTCAAAGCGGATCTCGCCCGATTTTACGTCCGTGACGGTGCCGCCCTCGATGGTGCTTTTCTCGTTCAGCACCTCGGTGACGCGCTGTGCCGAGGCACGGGACATGGTAATCATGACTAAGATCATGGAGATCATCATCAGGCTCATTAAAATCTGCTGAACGTAGGTGAACAGACTCATCAGCTGACCGGTGGTCATGCCGCTGCCGCTCTCAACCATCTTCGCGCCGAACCACGAAATGAGCAGAATACAAGTGTACATACTGATCTGCATCAAGGGTGAGTTGAACGCCATCAGCCGCTCCGCGGTGCAGGAGTCTTTGTAGATGCCCTCGGAGCTGTCGCTGAATTTTTCGGTTTCGTGTTGTTCGCGGACGAACGTTTTGACGACGCGCACACCGCGCAGGTTTTCCTGTACGACGGTGTTGAGGCGGTCGTATTTCTTGAACATCCGCAAGAACACCGGATGCGCGTAGCGGATGATGAGGTACAGACCGAGTCCCAAAAACGGTACCACCGCCGCAAAGATCAGCGCGAGCCGCGGGCTGACCGAAAATGCCGCGATCAGCGAGAAGATCAGCATGGAGGGGGAGCGCACCGTGATGCGGACGATCATCTGAAACGCGTTTTGCAGATGCATGACGTCGGTGGTCATACGCGTGATGAGCGATGCGGTGGAAAATTTATCAATGTTGGAGAACGAATAGTCCTGCAGGGCATAATACATATCGTGACGCAGGTTGCGCGCAAAGCCCGCCGACGCGATGGACGCGTGCTTGCCCGCCATCACACCGAAAAGGAGCGAGATCACGGCGCACACGGCAAGCAGACCGCCGCACGCCCACACGTAACCTATATCACTTTTTTCGATGCCGTTGTCGATCAGATACGACATCAGAAGCGGGATGATGACTTCCAGCACCACCTCGCCCGAAACGTACAAGGGGGCTAAAAGGGCATTCTTTTTATACTCGCGAATGCTTTTTGCCAATCGTTTGATCATAAGGTGGACCTCCTGTCGAGCGTGGTTTTCAGCTTATCGGTGACGCGAAAAAAAATCTCCAATTCCTCGGCGGTCAGGTTTTCGCGGAGCAACCGTTCGGTTTCATCGTGCTCCGCCTCCACGCGCCGATGCAGGGCGAGTGCCTTTTCGGTCAGCACGATGCGCTTGAGTCGGGCGTCGTGCACGGCGGGTTCGCGCGTGATGAGTCCGTTTTGCTCCATCGTTTGCAAAATCACCGTGGCGGTGGAGGGGCGAATGGAAAACGCTTGCTCAACGTCCCGCTGATACTGTTCACGGTCTTGGTGGTGTGCGAGATACCCCAGCACGTAACCGTGCGTGCCGGTGAGCTCGTGAATGTCACTATGCACCGCCGATGCTTCCGCGCGCCGTTTCATCAGATTATGCAGCGCGCGCAGCTCGACACCAATGCGCTTTTCGGTCATACCGTCACCTCGATTAGTTAGTTACCTAAACAATTATAGCGAGGTGCAGGGGCATTGTCAACGATAAAATCGTAAAAAAATTATGAATAGAACGGCGCGCGGGGCACACGATAAAGACGAGGTGGTAGTATGCGGGATTTAGGCGTCGATTTGGGAACGGCGAATACGTTGGTATATGCGAAAGGCAAGGGAATCGTGATGCGTGAACCGTCGGTGGTGGCGGTGGATAAACGGCGGCGGCAGATCGTGGCGGTGGGGCGCGAGGCGGCGCATATGGTGGGACGCACACCGTCGTCCCTTCAGGCGATCCGACCGTTGCGCGATGGCGTGATCGCGGATTTTGAGATTGCGGCGGAGTTGATTAAATATATGATCCGACACCAGATGAAAGGACAGCTTTGGATGCGGCCGCGGGTGATGGTGTGTATTCCGTCGGGGGTGACGGAGGTGGAACGGCGAGCCGTGGAGGATGCCGCACGCAGTGCGGGAGCGCGCGAGGTATCGCTCATCGAGGAACCCATGGCGGCGGCGATCGGCGCTGGGTTATCGGTGAAAGAGGCAAGAGGGTGTCTGATCGCGGATATCGGCGGCGGGACGTCCGAGGTGGCGGTGATCTCGCTTTCGGATATTGTGACCAAAACTTCCGTCCGCACGGCAGGGGATGAGTTCGACGAGGCGATCCGTCAATACGTCAAGGAGCGGCATCAGCTGCTCATCGGGGAGCGCAGTGCGGAGGAGATCAAGATCCGCATGGGCTCGGCATATCCCGCCGAGGAGGAGAGCGCCTTGATGGTGAAAGGGCGGCATGTCGTGGACGGTCTGCCGAAAACGGTGGTGCTGACCTCCGAGGAGGTGCGTGATGCGTTGCGCGAACCGGTGCGGGAGATCGTACAGGCGATTCGTGTCACACTCGAAAATACACCGCCGGAGCTTGCGGCGGATATTTTGGACGGCGGCATCGTGTTGACGGGCGGCGGGGCGCTGCTTCAGGGACTCGACCTGCTCATCGGCGAGGAGACCGGTGTGCCGGTGCGGGTGGCGGACGCGCCGCTGGATTGCGTGGCGAACGGAACGGGCA
>CAYVDQ010000112.1:0-4683 GCA_964450615.1 uncultured Eubacteriales bacterium
TATGATCCCCAAGGTGGATTGCTGCATTGAGGCGCTGAATCACGGTGTCAACAACGTCATCATTATGGACGGTCGTATTCACCATTCGATTTTGATGGAACTGTTGACCGACGAAGGTGCCGGTACGATGGTAACGAAAGGTTAAAACGGTATGAGCATCACTTCATTAGACAAAGAATATGTTGCCGGCACCTACGCCCGCTTTCCTGTTGAACTGGTTTCGGGAAAAGGCAGTGTGGTGGTCGATTCAAACGGCAAAGAATACATCGACCTCGGTTCCGGTATCGGTGTGACCTGCTTCGGTATTGCCGATGACGAGTGGGCGGCGGCTGTCGCCACGCAGGCGGCAACACTGCAACACACCTCGAATTTGTATTACACCAAGCCGTGTGTGGAACTCGCACAGCTCTTGTGCGAGCGCACCGGTATGAAAAAGGTATTTTTCTCGAATTCGGGCGCGGAAGCCAACGAGTGTGCGATCAAGGTCGCGCGGAAATATTCCGCCGAGAAAAAGGGCGCGGAATATTCTACCGTTATCACGCTGAAAAACAGCTTCCACGGCAGAACACTTACGACCCTTGCCGCAACCGGTCAGGATCATTTCCACGAGTTGTTTAATCCCCTGACCCCCGGTTTTGCGCACGTGGCGGCTGAGGATCTGGAAACGCTCACCAAAATGGTAACGGAACTGCCCACTGCCGCCATTATGATTGAATGTGTGCAAGGCGAGGGCGGTGTGATCGCACTCAGCCGTGAATTTGTGACGGGTGCTGCCGAATTGGCAAAGGAACACGATATTCCGCTGATCGTGGACGAGGTGCAGACGGGCAACGGCCGTACCGGTTCGCTGTATGCGTACATGAACTACGGTATCACACCCGACATCGTTTCCACGGCAAAAGGACTCGGCGGCGGCTTGCCGATCGGTGCCACGCTGATGAGTGAGAAAGTACAAAACGTTCTGGGCGCCGGTGACCACGGCTCGACCTATGGAGCCAACCCGGTATGCTGCGCGGGTGCACTCAGTGTTATCAAGCGGTTGGATGATGCACTGCTGGCCGAGGTTCGTGAGAAAAGCCGGTACATTTTCTCGACGCTCAACGGTGCCGAAGGTATCACCTCTGTGACCGGTATGGGGCTCATGATCGGTATCAAAACCGAAAAACCCGCCAAAGAGGTCGTTGCCGCGTGTATGCAAAACGGCGTACTCTGCCTGACCGCCAAAGACAAGGTGCGGTTGCTCCCTGCGCTGAACATCCCAACGGATGTGCTTAAAACAGCGATCCAGGTGATTAAAACGGCTTGTGCCGGATAGGAGATGTTGAGATGTCTGTTTCGTTTAAAAACCGTAGTTTCCTGAAATTATTGGATTACACTCCCGAGGAGATCGGCGCGTTGCTGGCCTTGTCGGCAGAACTCAAAGCCAAGAAAAAAGCCGGTGTTCCCCATCGGTTGTGCGAGGGCAAGTCGATCGCGCTGTTGTTCGAAAAGACCAGCACGCGTACTCGTTGTGCCTTTGAGGTAGCAGCGGCAGACTTGGGAATGCATCCGGTGTATCTGGATCCCAAGAGCTCGCAAATGGGTAAAAAGGAATCCATCCCCGATACCGCACGCGTGCTCGGCCGTATGTTTGACGGCATCGAATACCGCGGCTTTGAGCAAGAGATCGTGGAAGAACTCAGTGCCTATGCGGGCGTGCCGGTATGGAACGGTCTTACCAACGAGTTTCACCCCACACAGATTCTGGCGGATTTCCTGACCATCCGTGAACATTTCGGAGATCTTAAGGCTAAGAAGCTCGTGTATATTGGCGATGCACGGTATAATATGGGCAACTCACTGATGGTCGGTTGCGCCAAGATGGGTATGCACTTTGTCGCGTGCGCACCCGAAAAGTATTTCCCCGACAAAGCCCTCATTGACACCTGTCAGACGATCGCCGCCGAAACCGGTGCGGTGCTGGAATTCATCACCGATCCCGCCACCGCCGTCAAGGGCGCACACGTTATCTATACCGATGTGTGGGTATCGATGGGCGAACCAACCGAGGTATGGCAAGAACGCATTGAGGAACTCAGTCCCTACCGCGTTACCTCTCAACTGATGGATGCCGCCGGTGCACAGTGCCGCTTTATGCACTGCCTGCCCGCCTTCCATGACTTGAAGACCACTACCGGTCAGGAAATGTATGACAAGTTCGGCATTGATTGCATGGAAGTCACCGACGAGGTGTTTGAGAGTGAACGCTCGATCGTGTTTGACGAGGCGGAAAACCGCATGCACACCATCAAAGCCGTTATGGCAGCCACATTAGGATAGAGGGTAGAGCGAGATACCCGAACCCCGTTTTAAAAGCGCGGGTTCGGGCATTTCACTCTACCCTCATAAAAACAGTCGGCGGATGCCGACTGTTTTTGCGTATTAAAATATATGTTAAAAGGCTTGACTTTAGCGCGACAAAGTGTTAACATGGTAAAGTAACACTGTGGAAAGGATGTTTGCCATGAATTTTCGTTCCGAATCGATTGATCGGTTGTTTCAGACGTTTCTGAATCTCAAGACAATTGAGGAGTGCTATATCTATTTTGAGGATCTGTGCACCATCAAGGAATTGCAGGATATGTCCCAACGTCTGGACACCGCTATTTTGCTGTCTAACGGTGACAGTTATCAGAAGATTACCGAGAAAGTGAATATCAGCACCGCCACCATCGGTCGTGTCAGCAAGTGCCTCAATTACGGCAACGGCGGGTATCGCACGGCGATCGAAAGATTAAAGGAGAAGAAATGATGCAGTTGGGTTTTATTGAAAACGTCATGTTCTCCTTGCGTGCGCTTTACAACACCTACGGTTACGCGCAATATACCATGAGCAAGTTTGAGGAATACGACTTGTATGCGCGCAATAAGGATTTCCTGATTTCGGACAGTGTTATCACCTTTACCGATACCAACGGCAAATTGATGGCACTCAAGCCCGACGTCACGCTGTCCATCGTCAAGAACAGCAAGGATGAGCCGAACACCGTACAAAAGGTGTATTACAACGAAAACGTTTATCGCGTATCCAAGGGCTCACACTCGTTCAAGGAAATTATGCAGGTAGGCTTAGAATGCCTGGGTGCCATTGATGAATATTGCATCTGCGAGGTACTCACCCTTGCCGCCGAAAGTCTGCGTCATATCTCCCCTGCCTGCATCTTGGACGTGTCGCATATCGGGCTGTTATCCGATCTCATTGACCGCATCGGCGTGCCCGCTGACAAGAAACCTACGCTGTTCAAGTGCATCGGCGAGAAAAATACGCACGAATTGCAAAGCATCTGCCGTGCCGCCGAGATTGCCGATACCGATATTGCGGTATTGAAGCAGGTCATCACAACGGTCGGCAAGCCGAGCAAAGTGCTGCCACAATTGGCGGCGCTGTTATCCGATCTGCCGTCCTGGGAAGATTTTGAGCGCATCGTCCGTACGCTCGAAAACAATGCGATCGGCGAAAATCTCCGCATTGATTTTTCCGTTGTGGATGATATCCATTATTATAACGGGATCGTCTTTAAAGGCTTTATCAACGGATTGCCTGCAGCGGTGTTGTCCGGCGGACAGTACGATAAGCTGATGCAGAAAATGAAACGACAATCGGGTGCGATCGGGTTTGCGGTGTATATGGACATGCTGGAACGCTTAGACGATACGGCAAACGAATACGACGTGGACGTTTTCTTGTTGTATGACGAAACGACTGATCTGGCCGTTATCCGCAGCAAGGTCGAAGAGTTGGTACAAGGCGGTTTGCGCATTTTGGCACAGCGTGAAAAAAGCGAAACGATCCGCTATAAGCAGCTGATGCGGCTGCGCGGTAATAAGGTGGAAATTCTTGAAAACAATGAGTAAGGTAACGCGCCGCACTCGAGCTTGCCGCAAAGCGGCTGATTTCGGGTCTTTTCACCCCGTTCGATCTCGCAAGGCGTAAGCCTTGCTTCGCCCGAATGAACTTAAAATCCCTCAAAATCCCCTCGCTTTGCGGTCGGAGATTTTAAAAAGAGGCAATTTTGGTTCAGTCAAGGCAAAAACGCAGCGAATACTGTCGTATTCGCGAGTATTTTAACGAAGGATGAGCAAAAATTGCCTTATTTAAAACAAAGTTCGAGTGAGCCGCGTTACCTTAATGTGGCACTGCCCAAAGGGCGGCTCGGCGAAAAGGTCCTTTCGATGTTTGAAAAGGCCGGTTTCGAGTGCCCGTCCATTCATGAAAACAATCGAAAACTGATCTTTGAGAACCCCGAGTGCGGCGTACGGTATTTTTGGGTAAAACCGTCGGACGTTGCCATCTACGTTGAGCGCGGCGCCGCCGATATTGGTGTTGCAGGCAAGGATATTTTGCTGGAATACGAACCCGACATTTACGAGCTGCTGGATCTGAAGATGGGTAACTGCCGTATGGCGGTCGCCGCCAAGAACGGCTTTCGCGACGATTCCCAGCGCACCCTGCGCGTGGCAACCAAATTCACTAATATTGCGGGGCAGCATTATTTGTCCAAAGGCCGCGATATTGACATTATCCACTTGAACGGGTCGATTGAGATCGCACCGATCTTAGACCTTTCGGATGTGATCGTGGATATTGTGGAAACCGGCACCACGCTCAAGGAAAACGAACTGTCGGTGATCGAGACCATCGTG